>NZ_JAGLBG010000009.1 GCF_018260405.1 Deinococcus sp. | reverse complement strand
AGGTCGCTAGGGTAAGCTGCGCGTTCCACCGTTAAAGCCTAAAACATTTCCCATGGTTAGGGCCTCAGACAGCCTCTTAGAGCAGTTCTCTGAATGATGGGCACGTCGGAACAACACTTCCGTTCCCTGCATTCTACGTCCTGCTCTTTCTTGTTCACTCGTTCCACTCGGCAAAAAGATGGTCAAAAGAGCACCATCTTTCTGCAAAACGCTCTAATGTCCGGCCAGGAACCGCCAGAGGTCGGGGTGTGCTCCCCAGCGGTACCACAGGTTGGGCAAAATGCCCAGCAGAATGACGCCGACCAGCGCCAGCGCCACCGTGAACGTGGTCGGGCCGCGCTGCCCATAGGCGTACTCGCGGGCCGGGGTACGGTCGGGCATGAACATCAACATGCCGGGGCGCAGGTAGTAGACCAGCGCCGCCACGCTCGCCAGCACCGCCAGCACGCTGAGGCCGGTGTAGCCGCTCTGAAACGCCGCCTGGAACGCCAGATACTTACCGAAGAACCCCGCGAAGGGCGGCAGCCCGGCCAGCGAAGCGAGGCACACCGCCAGCGCCAGCGCGTAACCTGGGTGGCGGTAGTACAGGCCGCGCATATCACTGATGTCGAAGCCTGCCTCGGTACGTTGCAGGGCAGCCACAATCGCCAGCGCCGCGCCAGACATCAGGGTGTAGATCAGCAGGTAGTAGGCCAGCGCCGGGCCGCCTACCTCGGGCCGGGCCAGGATGCACATCGCCAGAAAGCCGGTGTGGGCCACGGCTGAGTAGGCCAGCAGCCGCTTGAAGTTGGTTTGAAACAGCGCCGCCGCGTTGCCGACGATGAGGGTCACGCCAATCAGCACCTGCAACACACCGTGCCAGCCCGGAGCCGCCGCCAGCGCCCCGCTGAACACGCGCAGCATTCCAGCGAAGGCGGCGACCTTGACTACGGTGCTCAGAAACAGGCCCACGCTGGTCGGTGCGCCGCTGTACACGTCAGGCGTCCACTGGTGAAAGGGGACCAGCGCCACCTTGAACGCAAAGCCGCACAGAATCAGCAGCGCTCCGGCGACCAGAATCCCGGTGTTGGCTGGAACGAGGTTACTGACGGTGGCGACCTTTTCGGCGATACCCGCATAGTTCAGGGTGCCGGTCGCGCCGTACAGTAGCGCAATACCGTAAATGAGAATGGCGCTGCCCGCCGACCCCAGCAGAAAGTATTTGAGTCCCGCTTCCTCGGCGCGGCGGCTACCTTGCAAGGTCGCCAGCACGTATCCCGAAAGGCTCATGATTTCCAGCCCGATCAGCATGACGATCAGGTCGCCCGAGAAGGCGATGGTCAGGCAGCCGGTGACGGCGTACATCAGCAGGGCGTCGAATTCGGGAAAGCTTAGGCGGGCGCGGTAGGCGGTGTCCAGCGACACCAGCAGCGTCATGACACTGCCGACCAGAATGGTAGCGCCCAGCAGCAGCGCCGGGCTGTCGGCCTGCAAGCTGGCGTTAAACGCGCTGCCCCCCGAATCCCAGAGGCTATACATGCTGACGCCCGAAAGAAGAAGCAGCGCCAGATTGATCAAGGTCAGGGTGCGCCGCGACACGAAGAACCCGCCCACGGTACTGACCAGTGCGCCGAGCAGCACCAGCACAACAGGCAGCATGGGAGCCAGGGCGACGTCAGGTAAAGTCAGCATTTCAGTTTCCTCCCAGCGCGGCGAGCGTGGCCCGCACCGCAGGCTGAATCAGCTGTAGGGCAGGCGCGGAATAGAGACCAAAAAAGATGGCGAGCAGCAGCGGCAGCGCTAGCACCAGCCACTCACCCCCGCGCAGGTCGCTTACCAGCACGCTGCCGAAGGGCCGCGCCTGCCAGAAGGTGTGCTGAAAAGCCGTGAGCGCGTAGGCCGCCGCCGCGATGGTCGTGAGACCCGCCACGAAAGTGATCCAGGGCTGCACCTGGTAGGCGCCCATCAGGATGCTGAATTCCCCGACAAAACCCGCCATGCCCGGCACGCCGATAGAGGCAAACCACAGCCCCATAGTCAGGCCGCCGAGCGCCCCAGCCTGGGTCATCACGCCGCCCACGCGGGTGTCGAGGCTGCCGGTGCGCTCCTGGAGCATCCCAGTGCCCAGAAACAGCGCCCCGGTATACAGGTTCTGGAAGGCCAGCAGGTACATCGCGCCGATGATGGCCGTTTCGTTGAGACTGAAGACGCCCAGCGCCACAAAGCCCATGTGCGACAGCCCCGCGTAGGCCAACAGCCGTTTCCAGTGGTGCTGGTGGAAGGCAATCCAGGCGGCATAGAGCGCGGTGAAGGCCGCCAGCCCCATCATCAGGGGGCGGGTATCTTGCATCGCCTGCGGAAACAGCGCAATGGCAAAGGTGAAGATGCCGTAGCCGCCCACCTTGTACAGCGTGCCCATCACGTCGGGAATACCGCTGGCGTGGTTCTGTTCGTGAAAGTCGGGCAGCCAGGCGTGCAGCGGCCACAGCGGCAGCTTGACCATCATGGCGAGCAAGAAGCCCACGTACAGCCACAGCTCCGTGCGGGTGTCGGTAACCGGGTGGGCGATCAGGTCGCGCAGGGCAAAAGTGGGACTGCCGCCGTAATACTTGACCCCGATGATCGAGAGCAGCATCAGCAGACTGCCCAGCAATGTGTAGGCCGCAAACTTGACCAGCGCGTTCATGCGGTTCGGGCCGCCGTAGATCGCCAGCATCAGCAGAGCGGGCAGCAGCGCGTCCTCGAAGAACACGTAGAACAGCACCAGGTCACGCGCCGCAAAAATCCCCAGTAGCCCCGTTTCCATCGCCAGAATAAGCGAGAGCATGGTGCCGGGATTAGGAATGCGCCGCGCCGCGTAGGTGCAGGCAATAAACGACATGAAGGCCGTGACCAGCGCCAGCATCAGGCTGACCCCCGAGAGCTGCGCTGCGTAGGTCACCCCCAGCGGGGGAATCCAGTCGCGGATAAAGAGCGGCGTGCCCCCGGCAATCCAGAACGCCACGCCCAGCCCCAGCGTAAGCAGCGTCGCGGCCACGGCAATTTCCTCGCGCCACTGACGCGGGGCCAGGGTCAGCAGCAGCGACACCAGCAGCGGCAAAAAAATCATCAGGTGAAGCATGGCAGCGCCTCCCGGTAGTTGGTGCGTGTGGTCGTTAAACCAGCTAGAGGTCTAATACAGCTTCCGTCTGTCCCGTTGACCACTCCCGGGGGCGCCGGGTGGTCAACGCCACGTCCGGAAGCTGTTTTTGTCCTGCTCGCTCTGCGGCGCCGCGCTACAGGCCCCCTCAGGTTAAATTGTGCAAACCCTTCCACCCAAGTCCGCGTAACAGGCCCAGGACTCAGTACGGTTTGACCGTTCGGCCCTCTGGCCCTCAGACCGTGGGCAAGGCAAGCCTTCATGATCCACTTCCTACGGTTTTCAGCGCCCAGTAACCAATAATGAGCGCTGTGCCCAGCACCATGCTCACGGCGTAGGCCCGCACGAAGCCGCTCTGCCAGCGGGTAAACAGGCCGCCCGGAGCCGCCGCGTTGCGGGCGAGGCCGCCCAGGGCGGTGTCCAGGCCCCGGTCTACCGTGTCCAGCCCGGAAGCGATGGCGCGGCTGGGAGCACCGATCACGCTGTCGTACAGGTTTTGCAGGTACAGCGCGTTGGTGCTGGCGGGGCCAAGGGGGCCGTTGTACAGGTGGTCACCCCGGTGTTGCCAGTAGGCCCACAGCAGCCCGCCGACCCCGGCCAGCACGGCCAGCAGCGTCAGTAGTAGCTCGGTGGCGAAGGGAAGTTCAGGCCCGTGCTGCGTAATGGCGCGGCTCAGGTACGCGCCGAAGGCCGAGTGCCCGCCCAGAAAAGCCGGGACGTTGAGCAGACCCCCGAAGGTCGCCAGCGCCGCCAGGATGCCCAGCGGAATGGTCATCAGCGGGTCGGCGTCGTGCGGGTGCGCCATATGGCCCCGGTAGCGGCCTTCCCAGACCAGGAAATACCAGCGGCCCATGTAGAAGGCGGTGAGCAGCGCCACGCCCAGACCGATGATGTACAGCGCCGGGCTTTGCTCGTAGGCTGCGGCCAGAATCGCGTCTTTCGAGAAAAAACCGCTCCAGATCGGAAGGCCACAGATCGCCAGCACCCCCGCCAGCGAAAACCAGCGCGTGAGTGGCATAAACTCCTTCATGCCGCCCATCTTGCGGACATCCTGCTCGTCGCGCAGTGCGTGAATGACCGCGCCCGCCGCCAGAAAGAGCAAGGCCTTGAAAAAAGCGTGGGTCAGCAGGTGGAACACGCCCGCCGAGTAGGCGTGCAGCCCCACCGCCAGGAACATGTAGCCCAGCTGCGAGACGGTCGAGTACGCCAGAATTTTCTTGATGTCGTACTGGTTGAGCGCCGAGAGTGCGCCGTAAAGCGCCGTCAGGCCGCCGACCCAGGCCACCCACATGGAGGCGTGCGGCGCGAGGTCAAACAGGAAGTGACTGCGCGTCATCAGGTACACGCCCGCCGTGACCATCGTGGCCGCGTGGATCAGCGCCGAAACGGGCGTGGGGCCAGCCATCGCGTCGGGGAGCCAGGTTGTCAGCGGAAGCTGCCCGGACTTGCCGATGGCCCCGACCAGCAAAAACAGGCAGGCGAGTTCGACGCCGCTACGAAAATGCCCGGTGTCCCCGACATTGGCCGCCGGGGAAAAGACCTGCCCGACCGCGCCCTGTAACTCGGGAATGTTGACCGTGCCAAACAGCTTGAACAGCACGAACATGCCCAGCATAAAGCCCAGGTCGCCGACGCGGTTCATGATAAACGCCTTACGGGCGGCGTTGGAATTGCTGATGCCCTCGGCGTTGGCCGCCGCGAAGGTGTGCTCGTCCTTACTTTCTCCGCGCCCGGCGAACCAAAAGCCGATCAGCAGGTAAGACGCCGTGCCCACGCCTTCCCAGCCAACGAACATCAGCGGGTAGCTGTCGGCCAGCACCAGAATCAGCATCATGGACACAAAGAAGTTCAGGAACGCGAAGAAGCGGCCCTGCCGGGCGTCGTGGCTCATGTAGCTGACCGAGTAGACGTGAATCAGAAAGCCGATGCCGGTGATGATGAGGGTCATGAGGCCCGAAAGCTGATCCAGGTAAAAGCCGACGCTGAGGTTGGCGCTGTGGCCGCCATTGCCCAGCGCCATGTTGGGCAGCCATTGCCAGAGCAGTTCGTGGGCGGGGCCAGCGCCGAGGCCCAGAAAGCGCAGGAGCGCGACCACGAAGCTAAGCAGCACCATGACACTGCCCAGCCAGCCCGCCGCCCTGCCGGAAAAGGCTCTGGGCAGACCGATCAGCAGGGCGAACCCGATCAATGGAAACAGGGGAAGCAGATACAGAGGCAAACCCGTCACCTAACCTTTGAGAGACGCAAGATCGTCCACGTTGGTGGTTTCGCGCTTGCGAAAGATAGAGACGATGATCGCCAGGCCAATCGCCACCTCGGCGGCGGCCAGCGTCATCACGATGAATACGGCGGTCTGTCCCATCAGGTCGCCCCAGGCCCGCGCAAAAGCCACCAGCGCGATATTGGCGGCATTGAGCATCAGCTCGACCGAGAGGAACGCCATGATCGCCGTGCGGCGGGTCAGTACCCCAACCAGCCCCAGCGCGAACAAAATCCCCGACAGGGCCACATAAGAAGCCGTCGAAACCATCAGACCTGCACCTCCCGTTCCAGCTCTGCGCCCGCGTGTGAAGCGGGCGGCGCGCCGCCCCCAAACCCGTCGGGCTGCGGCGCGGGACGCTGCACCAGCGCCACCGCGCCGACCACCGCGACCAGCAGCAGCACGCTGACCACCTCAAAGGGCAGCAAGAAGCGCGTGAGCAGCGTTTCGCCCACCGCCTGAGCTGTGCCCCCACGAACGTCGGCGGCTCCCTCGGCCAGCGGACGCGGGTCTTTGTAGGTGTAGGCGATCACCACGAACGCCCCGGCAATCAGTGTTCCGGCGATGCCTGCCAGCTCACGCACGAAGGGCAGCGGGTCTTTGGCCGTCACGGGCGCGTTGGCGTTGAGCATCATGATGACAAAGAGAAACAGCACCATGATCGCCCCGGCGTACACGATCACCTGGGTGGCCGCCAGAAAGGCCGCGTTCATGGTGGCGAACAGTCCGGCCACCGCGAGCAGCGTACCGACCAGCCCCAGCGCCGCGTGCACCGCGTTACGTGCCCCGGTAGTGATGACGCCGCCGATGATCGCCAGTGCGCCGAGTATGTAGAAGGCCAGGATCATTGCGGGTACGTCACCCCCTCCAGTTCGGGCCGGGGGCCGCCTTCGACCCGGAAACCCAGGCGCACGCTTTCGCCCTTGGCGGCGGCCTCACGGCGCTGCGGGCGGCTGCCTTCCACTCCTACCAGCATGTCTTCTTTGCCGTACACGAAGTCGGGGTAGCGGTAATCGGCCATCTCGAATTCGTTGCCCAGCACCACTGCGCCCGTTGGGCAGGCTTCCTCGCACAGCCCGCAGAAGATGCAGCGCAGCATATTGATCTCGTAGACCTTGGCGTACCGCTCACCGGGGCTGTGGGGGTTGTGCGGGTCGTTTTCGCCAGCCTCGACGTAGATCGCGTAAGCGGGGCAGGCGGCGGCGCACAGGCTACAGCCGATGCACTTTTCCAGGCCGGTGCCGGGGTGCCGGGTCAGCACATGCCGCCCGCGAAAACGCGGTTGCAGGGTGGCCCGCTGTTCGGGGTAGCTGACGGTTACGGGCTTCTGGAACAGCTTGCCCAGCGTAACGCCCATACCTTTGGCAATTTCAAGCACGCCCATATGCGCCTCCTTTATCGGCTGGCCGAAGGGTCTGAGGGTGTAATACGAACTGCCGTTTGACCGTTTGACTGCTGAAAGCCGCCATCAGTCGCCCCCCGCCCGCGCTACGGAAGCCTGCTCGCCACGCACCGGATGGGCCTTGTTGAACAGGCCGCGCGACCGGTCGCCCAGCGCCAGCCACGCCAGCAGGCACAGCAGACTCAGCAGGCCCAGCGGCCAGAGGCCCCAGCCGGTCTTGTGGTACTCGTAGAGGCCGGGCACCTTCTGAACGCCGCCTACGAAGGCCAGATAAAACGCGACCAACATGGTGTTAAACAGCGCCAGCGGCAGCAGCAGCTTCCAGCCAAGGCGCATAAGCTGGTCGTAGCGGATGCGTAGGATGCTGGCCTTGACCCAAATAAACAGGAAGACGAAAAATGCCATCTTGACGATCAGCCAGATGATGGGCCACTCGCTGACGCCGGGAATGATGGCGTTGAGAAGCTGCGGCCCCTTCCAGCCGCCGAAAAACAGCGTGACCATCATCGCCGAGGCGGTGAACATGCTGATGTATTCGGCCATCTGGTACAGCGCCCACTTGATTGCGCTGTACTCGGTCAAAAAGCCCGCGACCAGCTCCTGTTCGGCTTCCGGCAGGTCGAAGGGGGCGCGGTTGGTTTCGGCAAAGGCGCTGATGAAAAAGATGACGAAGGCCAGCCCCTGAAACAGCAGCAGCCAGCCGTTGTGCGCCTGCCAGTACACGATGTCCTGAAAGTTGGTGCTGCCTACCAGCATCAGCACGCCCAGCAGGCTCATGCCCATGCTCAGTTCGTAGGAAATCATCTGGGCCGAGGAGCGCAGGCCGCCGAGCATCGGGTATTTACTGCCCGAGGCCCAGCCGCCCAGGAAGATGCCGTACACGCCCATGCTGGTCATGGCGAGCAGCACCAACAGCCCGGCGTCGAGGTTGTAGACCCAGGGATTTTCACCGAACAGGCTGTGCGCCGGGCCTGCCGGAATGCCCCCGAAAGCCACCAGCGCGAACGTCACCGAGATGATCGGCGCCATGGTGTACACCAGCTTGTCGGCCAGGGTGACGTTGATGTCTTCCTTGAAAATAGACTTGATCGCGTCGGCCAGCGGTTGCAGCAGCGCGAAGGGGCCGACGCGGTTGGGGCCGTACCGAAGCTGAAAACGGCCCAGCAGCACGCGCTCGACCAGGGTCATGTAGGCAAAGCCCGTGAGCAGCGCCACGATGACCACGGTGGACTTGAGCAGGGTGATGAGGGCAGCAGCGAGCCAGTCAGGCATGTGCGCCTCCTTCGGCGGCGGGTCTGAGGGTCGGAGGGTAAGAGGTTCTAAGCAAATCGGGAACGGGGGTTCTTACAAGGACTGCGGTTAAAAGGTGTGCAGACTTTTCAATCCAGGCGGACTCGTGCGCCGCAGAGCGAGCAGCAGAGAACCGGGTTCCGGGCACGGCCGTTCGTATTAGGCCCTTAGACCCTTCGGCGCTTAGACCGTGAGCGCGGCGAACCGGCATCAGTCGTCCCCCCCCGGCGCGTGCCTGGGCTGGGCGGCCATCGGCAGCTCCCACTCGCCCGCTCCCAAAGACTCGGTGCGCTCGGCCCAGGTGGTGTGCCAGCCTTTGTCCAGCATGTGTTCTTTCCAGAGCTGGGGCTTGTAGACCTGCCCGGTCGTGGCTCCATTTCCAGCAGCCCCGGCCAGCGGCCTGATCTCGCCGCGTTCCGGCAAGCCCTGCACGCTGAAGCCCAGCGCCGTTTCCAGCACGCCCTGCGCCGATTTGAGGCCGCGCACCTGGGGCCGCACGCCCAGTGCCTCGGCCAGGATGGTCAGCGTGCGAATCAGGTCGGCGCTGTCGCCCGCGCTGAGGGCCGCCTGTTGCAGCGCCAGGAAACGGCCTTCGAGGTTAACCGTGGTGCCGCGTTTTTCGTAGTTGGTCACGGCGGGCAAAACCACGTCAGCCAGCTTGGCGGTCTCGGTCAGGTGGGTGTCATGGACGATGGTGAACCCGGCGGCCCGCACCCGTGGATCGAGGCGGCTGATGAAGGCGGCGCGGGCCTGGGGCAGCTGTGAAAAGTTCAGTTGGCCCGGCTGCGGCACCAGCTTCAGCGCGGCTAGCCCGCTGCTGTTGGCTCCCGCCGCAATCGCCAGGAATTTGGCCCCGGTGCGCTGGGCCATGTCGCTCAGGCTAGCCGCAAAGGAACCGCTCGCCTGGTTCAGCACGTCCGCACCAAGAATCAGTACGGGTTTTTCGGCCCTGCCGAGTAGGGTCAGAGCGGCCCGCAGTTCATCGCTGTCGGGGTTGGCAAGTTTGAGCAGTGGGTTGTGTCCTCCCACGTCGGCGCGAATCCCGGCATGTTTCCACAGGCGGGAAGGCTGGCCAATCACCGCCAGTCTTTCGGGCTTTCGGGCGGGGCGCTCGACCAGCCGCAGGTCGGCGATGGCCGTGCCGTGCGTGAATTCGTTCGGGATAATTCCGCCGCGCAGGGCTTCGAGAATCCGCAGCTCGACCACCGGGGCTTCCTCGCCCAGATCGGCCCCCAGCACTACCACCGCGTCGGCGCTCGCTACGTCGGTCAGGGTCGCCGTGGAGCTGACCGCGACCGGGTAGCGCGGCCAGTGATCGACGTGGCCGGTGCCCAGCTGCCCGGCCAGCGCCTGCACCGCCGCGCCTTCTTCCAGCGTGCTGTCAGAGTTGATGAACAGGGCGATGTCAGCGGGGCTGGTGCCGTACAGACCGTTTTTCATGGCCTGAATCGCCTCGTCCCAGCTCGCCCCGCGCAGTTGCCCCCCGTCGCGGATCAGCGGACTGGTCAGGCGACCCTCTCTGGCGAACACGTGCCCGAAGCGGCCCGCGTCGCAAATCCATTGTTCGTTGACTTCGCGGTTCTCGCGCCCCACGATGCGCTCCAGGCGGCCATTGCGGGCGTCTACTGTAATCGCGCACCCCACCGGGCACAGCGTGCAGGTGGTCGGGGTATGGTCGTATTCCCAGTTGCGGCCCCGGAAGCGGGCCACGTTGTCCAGCAGCGCCCCCACCGGGCACACGTCGGCGATGTTGCCCTGAAAGCCAGTGGGCAGCCCGCCTTCTTGCGTGTCGATGAAGGTGTGCCCGCCGCGCTCGATAAAGTCCAGCACCTCCTGGCCCGGCACTTCCTCGAAGTAGCGCACGCAGCGTTTGCAGTGAATGCAGCGCTCCTGGTCGAGAATAATGAAGTCCGAGAGCGGATAGTGCTTGTCGGCGTGGCGGCGGTCAAACCCAAAGCGGCTGGCCCCGTAGCCGTACTCGAAGGCGCGGTCTTGCAACTCGCACGCGCCGCCCTTGTCGCAGGTCGGGCAGTCGAGCGGGTGGTTGATCAGGTGAAATTCCATCATCCCCGCCTGCGATTTGGCGACCACCGGCGAGGTCTTGGCCGTTTTGATGTGCATGCCCTCGGTCGCCAGCATGGTGCAGGCGGCCATGGGTTTGGGGAAGTAAAAGATTTTTGGCTGACCCGTTTCGTCCAGCTCGAAATGGCCGTCCTGGCCCTTGCGCGGGCTGCCCGACTCGACCAGACACATGCGGCAGGCCCCGACCGGCGAGAGGTACGGGTGAGCACAGAAATAGGGCACGTCGCCGCCCGCCGCGAACACGGCGTCAATGGCGCTGGTGCCGCTGGGAAGGTCGACTTCGGTGCCGTCTACGGTGACTTTCATGATGGCTCTCCGACTAGCACCTTGAAAGGGCGGATGTTATCTATCTCAAAGAATCCCGCCTTTACGACTGGGTCTTGATCCGTAATACCGCGCACCTCGTCGGCATCAGCAGCTCGGATGATGGCGACGGCTCCGGGCGCATCCGTAAGCGGGCCAGCGAGGATCAGGACGCCCTCGGCGTGGCGTTCGCGTGACCAGGCCGCATGTTCGGGAAATAGGGAATCCTGCATACTGAGCGGCTTCCAATGCGCTCCGGCCTTGTATGTCATTAGAAACGTGT
This sequence comes from Deinococcus sp., assembly GCF_018260405.1. Taxonomy (GTDB): domain Bacteria; phylum Deinococcota; class Deinococci; order Deinococcales; family Deinococcaceae; genus Deinococcus. The sequence continues at coordinate 31,129 of NZ_JAGLBG010000009.1, read as the reverse complement.
TGCTCATACTTCCCTCCAGCGCCGCGCCCCAGCACCAATCAACTCGCCGCGCTCGGCGGCGGCGTACTCTTCGCGGAACAGCTTGATGCTGCTTAGCACCGGCCCCAGGCAGGCGTCGGCCAGCGCACAGAAGCTGCGCCCGCCGATGTTGTCGGCCATGTCTAAAATCAGTTGGGTGTCGCCGGGCTGCCCGTGGCCGCGCCCCAATTTTTCGTACATTTTGACCATCCAGCCCGAAATCCCTTCGCGGCAGGGCGTGCATTTGCCGCAGGACTCGTGCCCGTAGAAGCGCACCGCGTTCCAGGTGGTCTGCACGATGGACGCCGACGCCGGAATCAGCGTGACCCCCGCCGTGCCCAGGCTGCTGCCCGCCGCCGCCAGCGACTCGTAATCCATCGGCGTGCCGAGAACCTGATCGCTCCATTTCAGGAGCTGGCACGAAATCCCGCCGGGAATAATCGCCTTGATGCCTTCGGTGGGGCCGCCCGCCCAGTCGTAGACCAGTTCGCGCAGCGGCGTGCCCAGCGGCAGTTCGTACACGCCGGGACGCTTGACCGGCCCCGAAATCTGGAAGAGTTTCATGCCCCGGCTCTTCTCGGTGCCCATGCCCGCGTGCCAGTCGGCCCCGTAGTTCATGATGTGGGTCGCCGCGCAGAAGGTTTCGACGTTGTTGATGGTGGTCGGCAACCCGTACAGCCCCGCCGCCGCCGGAAAGGGGGGCTTGAGGCGCGGATTGGCCCGCAGGCCCTCCAGCGAGTTCATCAGGGCGGTTTCCTCGCCGCAGATGTACGCCCCAGCCCCCCGGTGCACCTGAAGGTCGAAGTCGAAGCCGCTGCCCAGAATATTTTTACCTAGCAGCCCGTTTGCCCGCGCCTCGTGAATGGCGGCCCATAATCTCTCGGCGGCGTGAACATATTCGCCCCGGATGTAGATGTAGCCTAGAGACGCCCGCATGGCAAGGCCCCCGATCAGCATCCCCTCGATCAGCTGGTGCGGGTCTTCGGACATCAGGTAGCGGTCTTTGAAGGTGCCGGGTTCGGACTCATCGGCGTTGCACAAAACGATGTGCTGCCTGCCGTCCTTGAGGGGCATGAACGACCACTTGAGGCCGGTGGCAAAGCCCGCGCCGCCGCGCCCGCGCAGGCCGGATTTCTTGATCTCGTCGATCACGGTGTCCGGCCCCATCGCCACCGCCCGTTTGAAGCCCATGTACCCGTCGTGGCGCAGGTAGTATTCCAGAGTGTGGCTGCCGCCTTGCCCGACGTGGGCGTACAACGTCGGCACAAAGCGGGGGTCTGTGCCGCTGACAATCGGCCTGCGCGGAGTCACTGGAGGGGCCGGAGCAGTCATTTCTTCACCTCTGAACCCGCTGGGGGCGGGGCGGGCAGGTCGGTGTCGGTCAGCCGCCGCAGGAACTCGACCGGGGCGCCTGCCGCCTGGCCGCTGTACGTCACCTGTAAGCCCGCCGAGTTGACCATTACCGGGATGGTGTTGTCGGGCGCGGGCTTTTGGTCGGCCCGCAACGCCGCCAGCAGGTGCCTACAGCGCTTGGGCGTCACGTTCTCGTAAAAGCCCTCGTCGCCCAGCTGAATCACGGGCGCGGTGCCGCAGCTGCCCAGGCACTCGACCTTTTGCACGCTGAACCGCCCGTCGGAGCTGACCTCGCCGGGCTGCACGTCCAGTTCGGACACCAGTTCGTCCCACAGTTCCTCGGCCCCGGCCAGCGCACACATCAGCGTGGCACAGACCTGAAGGTGATACTTACCGGTCGGCGTGGTGTGGTAGGTCGAGTAGAAGCTCATGACGCTGCGGACCTCGGTGGCGGTGGTGCCGCACAGGGCCGCGATCTCGTGCAGGCGGTCTTCGGTTACGTAGCCCTCGGCGTCTTGCACCTCGCGCAGCAGCGGCATCAGCGCCGAGCGTTTCCCCTGTGGCGACCCTGGGTAGCGGCTGAAAATGTCGTTTAAGAGGGGTTGTTTATTGGAGAAATAATTCAAATTGCCCTCCAGTGACTCCACTTCGGCCTATGGCAAAGGGCCAGCAAGGTCAAAACCCCCTCCTGGCTCAGCACCACAGACAGGCTTATAGGCAAGATGAATCCGCATTTACTTTGTGGTTTGGCGTCAGTAATAACCCAGACCAGGCGCCCAGGGCCGAACAGCTCCTCGACACTTATTTGGAGAGCGTTGCACCACCCGAACCAGTTATGACCTTTGGTTAAGGATCTGCCGCGTGACGATGGCACCACCGCCCCGAGCGGACTTGCAACGCGGCGAAGCAAAGTGAGTAGGTAAAAGGAGCTCTCGGTGGCAGCGGACTCGTAGAGCGGCTTGCAACGAGGATTTCGGGCGCTTTCCCCGGATACGCGCAACTGCGCCCGGCAGCTCCTGGGGTCTTGGTACCGGGCAGATGAGTGACTCACCGGTCCACATCCCCGAGCACCGGGTCAATGGTCGCCAGAATGGTAATCAGGTCGGCGAACTGTGCGCCCACACAGGCATATTCCAGCGCCTGCACGTTTACGAAACTGGGCGAGCGAATCTTGACGCGGTAGGGCATTGAGCCGCCGTCACTGACAACGTAGTACCCGACCTCGCCCCGGCAGGTTTCAACCGGCACGTAGACCTCGCCCAGCGGCGGGTGAAACCCTTCGGTGACCAGCTTGAAATGGTGGATGACTGCTTCCATGCTGGTTTCCAGCTCCGGGCGCGGCGGCAGACTGATTTTGCGGTTGGGGTCTTGCACCAGGCCGGGGCGCAGGCGGGCAAGCGCCTGACGGATGATTCTGATGCTCTGTTCGATTTCCAGAATGCGGATGCGGAAACGGTCGAGGCAGTCGCCCTTCTGGGTCGTGAGGACCTCGAAGTCGTAATTTTCGTAGCCGCTGTAGGGGTTGTTCTTGCGGTGGTCGAGCGGCACGCCGGACGCCCGCAGATTCGGCCCGGTCAGGCCCAGGTCGATGGCTTCCTGCGCCGAGATGATGCCGATGTCGGTGGCGCGGTCTAAAAAGATCGGATTCTGGCCGAACAGGTTCAGGTACTCCTGTACGCCGCGTTCTTGCTGGTCACAGAAGCGGGCGACCATCTGCTCCCAGCCCTCGGGCGCGTCCTTACTGAGGCCGCCGACCCGGAAGTAGCCCTGGTTCATGCGGTAGCCCGAAATCGCCTCGAAGATGTCCTGGCAGCTTTCCTTTTCGCGGAAGGTGTAGAACAGCGGCGTCAGCGCCCCGAGGTCAAGCAGCCCGGTGCCCACGAAGACGAGGTGGCTGTGAATCCGCCCCAGCTCGTGCAGGATGACCCGGATAACCTGCGCCCGCTCGGGTACCTGTGCCCCCAGCAGTTTCTCGACGCCCAGCACCCAGGCCAGCTCGTGTCCGAAGCTGTGCAGGTAATCGGTACGCGGCGCGTAGGTCACGCCCTGCTGGTAGGTGCGGTGCTCGAAGGTCTTCTCGAAGCCGGTGTGCAGGTAGCCCATATGCACAACCACGCGGCTGACGCGCTCGCCGTCCATATCGACCACCAGGCGCAGAACGCCATGCGTGCTAGGGTGCTGCGGCCCCACGTTCAGCGACAGCATTTCCGTGTGCAGCAGCGCCCCTTCGGTAGGTTTCTCGGTACTGGAAGTCCGCCTGGGGCCGGGGGTCTGGGGAAGGGTGGTCATGAGGTGCCCTCCCGCTGGAAGCGTCTAAGGGGCAAAAGGCCTAAGGGCCTAATACGGATTCCGTCTGTCCCTTTGCTTAGACGCTTAGACGCTTGGACTCTGGGATAAAAAGCGCAGCCATTCACTTTGGCCCTCCTTGCGGCATCACGGGCGGCACCATGTCGCGCAGGCTGCCCCGGCGCAGGCTGCCGCGCCAGCCGGTCAGGCCGCCGTCCTGGCCGCTGAGGCCCGCGCGGAACGCCGCCGGATCAAGAAAACGGCCCTCGCGGAACAGGGTTGGACTTTCGCCAATCGGAAAATCCTTGCGGAGCGGGTGACCTTCGAGGTCGTCGGGCGTCAGAATCTTGCGGAGGTCGGGGTGGTCGGTGAATTCGACCCCGATCAGGTCGTACACCTCGCGTTCCAGGTAGTGCGCGGCCCGCCAGACTGGGCTGAGGCTGTCGAGCGGCTGCCGGTCATCCAGCCACACCCGCAGAAAAATGCGGCGATGGTCGTAAGGGTGATAAATGTTGTGCAGCACGGCAAACCGCTTAGGCCGGGGCTGCGGGTAGCTCAGGTAGTCGATGCCGACCGAGTCCATGAGCATGAAGCCGCGTGACTTGAGGTGCAGCGCCACATGCCGCAGCTCGCCCGGTTCGACCACGGCGGTGGGTTCGCTCAGGCTTCCGGCAAAGGGGTCGGGGGTCAGCCGCAGTTCCTGCATCAGCGGAGTGACGTCCCGGCTGGCATCCTGACGCGGCGTCAGCGGGTCCATGCGTCCACCATCGGCAGCTGGTGCCCCAGTTCGTCGAAGGCCTCGCCGCGCACCTTTTTCTGAAGCTGCATCAGGGCGAACAGCAGGGCTTCCGGGCGGGGCGGGCAGCCGGGCACGAAGATGTCTACTGGAACCACGCTGTCTACGTTTTGCACCACCGCGTAGTTGTTGAACATGCCCCCCGAACTGGCGCACGCCCCCATGCTGATGACCCATTTGGGGTCAGGCATCTGGTCGTACACGCGGCGCAGCACCGGGGCCATCTTTTTACTGAGGCGTCCGGCAACGATCATCACGTCGGCCTGCCGGGGCGAGGCACGAAACACCTCGCTGCCGAAGCGGGCCATGTCGTTGCGGGCGTTGGTAGACTGCATCATCTCGATGGCGCAGCACGCCAGCCCGAAAGTCGCGGGCCACATGCTGTTACTGCGTCCCCAGGCCACCAGCTTTTCGAGGCTAGTAAACAGCACGCCTTCAGATTCCAGCTCCTGCCAGTCCTTCTCGAACAGTTCCTTCAGGGCCACGGGATCACCTCCGGGCCGTTTCGGGCGGCTCCAGGCTCAGGGGCGGCCCCTCGCCTTTCTTGACTAAATAACGTGGGAGTACTCGCTCTTAGGGCGGCTCTAGGCTCAGGGGCGGCCCTTCGCCTTTCTTGACTGAATAACGTAGGAGTACTCGCTCTTAGGTCCACTCCACCACGCCCTTTTTAAGAATGTAGAAGTACCCGACTAGCAGCAGCAGGACGAAGGTCAACGCCTCGAAGAAGGCGAATTTGGGCAACTGCTGGTAGGCGGCGGCCAGCGGATAGAAAAAGGCCGTTTCGATGTCGAACACGATAAACAGCATGGCGACCAGGTAAAAATGCACCGGAAAGCGCTGGCTGGTGCCGACGCCACCGTGCTCGGGATCGTTGCCCGATTCGTAAGGCATCAGCTTGGCGCGGCTGCCCTTCTTGGGGCCGAGCAAGGCACTGGCAATCACGGCGATAATGCCGATTCCCAGCGAAGCGAGCAGCATGATCACAAAATTGGCGTATTCGATGAGATCCTCCCCCGTCCGCCTTCAGATGGCCTGACTTCAGAACACAGCTAGTGAAAAAGCGCACTAGGATACGCAAAAAAAGAGATTTCCTCCGGAGTGCTTCAAGTTTTAGGTGTACGTTCATGTTCTAGCACGAACCGGCGTTTTGAGTACCCAGCGGTAGCTTCACCAAAGGTGCAACTCACGTCGGGATTTGAGTTTCCAAATGCACAGCAGAGAGACAAGAGCGTAAGAGAAATTCCGCTCTTCGTGGACTGTGCTGCTTGCCTCTTCCTAGACCTGACCTCGCATTTGAGAACCTTTGCTCTCATTTTTGGGCGACATGAGTTGCCCCTGAGCTTCACCATTAGGGCAACCGTCCAGTTCCCCCTACCTGGAACAGCGCCGGATACGGGTAGATTTCGGTTTGCTCCCACTCGCTGTGCGGCGCAAGCAGCGCCCTCTTGGGCAAAGTGGCACCCGTGAAGGGGCCTGACCTCCCCCCACTGCGGGCGGGATTGAGCGGAGTGCGAGCTAACCGCGAAGACGCGGGGAACAGCAAAAACAATGACTAGGTCGCTCCCCTAACCGGAACGGCCCAACCCATAGGGCGTCGGTAGGAGGTTCGGACTTACCCGCCCAGGCTTGCCAGCGTCGTTTGCGCCCCGACCACCCGCTGCCCGACTTCGACCTCGGGGCGCCAGTCGGCGCTCAGGTGAACTATAACCAGCCCGCCTTCCGGTAGGAACGTGGCCTTGTTGCCCGCCCGCACCGAGTCGCCCTCATGCAGGTACGTGGTCGCCTGAAGGGGGCAGGTCAGAGCAATTTGGGTGACCGTGACCCGGCCCGCCTCACCGCTCAGGGTGTACGAATAGCGCTCGTTGCTGGCAACGGCCTCACTGGGCAGCAAGTCGTGCGGCAAATCGGTCACCTGCCCGGCCAGCAGCGGCAGAAGCTGTGGCAGACGGGGAACATGGCATTCAGAACCCTGATCCTCGGCGGCGCGGTGGCCCGTCCGTTCGACCTCTCCCCCAGTCGGAAGGTAGGTGTAATGCACGTCCAGCGGCCCCACTACCACGCCCACCAGCCAGCCCTCGTGCAGCGGCGCGGGAGTTGCGGCCAGTTGCGCCAGAGGCCGGTCGTAACCTGCCACGGTTCCCAGGTCGATGCGGCGTATAAACGACACCACGCCGTCCGCCGGACTGAGCAACTGGCCCCCCGGCTGCTGCACCGGCAGACGCACCGGATCGCGGAAGCGGTACACCAAGCGGAGATACACCACAGCCCCGGCAGACAGGGTGCTGAGCAGCAGAACACGGCGGGGCAGACGCATAGCCTAGTTTAGAGCAGCGGGCTGCCCGGTGACCCACACGGGAAAGGGCCTGCCCGAACTTGTCGGCAGACCCCCAGAAAAAAGCTTCAGCAAAACGCTTAGTTGGACACCAGAATATCCACACTGCTTAGCACATCGGCCTGTGCGCCGGGAATCGGTTGCTCGCCGTAAGCAGTGCTCTGGGCCGTTTTGGTCAGGCTGTTCAGGGTGCTCAGGCCGTCCACGACCTTGCCAAACACGGTGTACTGCCCGCTCAGGAAGTCAGCTGGAGCCAGCGTGATAAAGAATTGGCTGCCCTGCGAATCCAGGCTGCTGCTGCGGGCCATCCCCAGCACCCCCGCGCGGCCAAAGCCCAGGCCGTTGCTGTTCTCGGCGCTGAAGCTGTAGCCGGGGCCGCCCGTACCCCAGGCAGGCCGCTGGCTCAGGTCTGTGCTCTGCGGGTCGCCGCCCTGGGCCATAAAGCCGTCGATCACGCGGTGAAAGCGGGTGCCGTCATAAAAATGATTCAGGGCCAGGAACACGAAATTGTTCACGGCGACGGGCGCGGCCTTGGCGTTCAGCTCCAGCGTGATCGGCCCCTTGGAAGTGTTGAGCACGGCGCGGTATGTCCTGGCCGGGTCAATCACTTGACTCGCTTTGGCAAAGGTCGTCACACGGGTGGCCAGGGCAGGTACGGCTCTGAACGTGGGCTGAGCGGGCGTAGTGGTAACGGTGCTGGTCGTGGTCGTTACGGTCACGGGCGCAGTCGTCTGAGCGGGCGGGGGCGTCGTCACGACGATCTCGTGCGTGGTCTTTTGGGTGGTAGGAGCGCAGGAAGCGAGGCCCAGGGTCACAAGCACCGCCGACAGATTAGTTGGTTTCATAAGAACCCTATTTGAACACAGGTCACGTCAGGTCTTTTGAGTGACAAATGAAGAGACACTTTTGCTGCGGTGCGATTCACTCGACAGGCAAACTTGTCGTGTACTTTTCCTGCTTGACCACGATGGTGCTGTCGGTATTCCGTACGCCCGGAATGGCGGCCAGCACATCTACCAGAAAACTCTGGTAAGCGTCAAGGTCACGCACACACACCTTGAGCAGATAATCAGTTCCGCCCAGGCACAGGTAACATTCGAGCACCTCGGGCCGCGCCCGCATCTTTTCGGCAAAGTCCTCGAAGCCCTGTTTGGTCTGCTTGTCGAGGTTTACGCGCACCATCACCATCAGGTCGCGGTGTACCAGTTTGGGGTTAAGCAGGGCCACATACCGGTGAATAACGCCCTCTTCTTCTAGCCGCCGCACCCGCCGCAGCGTGGGCGCGGGCGTCAGCCCGATTTCGTCGGCCAGCTCGGTATTGGGAATACGGGCGTCGCGCTGGAGAATACCCAGAATTTTGCGGTCGAGATGATCCAGTTCCGGCAAAGTAATTGGCGACATATAAGCAACAAAATAACCCATTTCTCAGCAATACTGTTGCGGCACTCCCCCCGAGCTCTGCCCTATTCGGCAATCCCGTAAATCAAACTGCATGCTAGTATTGCGCCATTCCAACATTTGTGTCTGGCAGCTTAGGCTAGGCAGCGCAGCGAGGCTTACTATGTATATCGGACTTCCCAAAGAAATCAAGGTCAAGGAAAACCGGGTGGCCCTCACCCCGGGGGGCGTGGCGACGCTGGTGCGGCGCGGGCATAGCGTGGTGGTCGAGCGTGGCGCGGGCCTGGGCAGCAGCCTGACCGACAGCGACTACGAGCAGGCTGGGGCCACCCTGGGCAGCGCCGCCGACGCCTGGGCCGCCGATATGGTCGTGAAGGTCAAAGAGCCGGTCGAAAGCGAGTACCCCCACCTGCGGCGCGACCTGCTGCTCTTTACCTATCTTCACCTCGCCGCCGACAAACCGCTGACCGACGCGCTGCTGGCGGCAGGAACCACCGCCGTCGCTTACGAAACCGTGCAGGACGCGGGCGGGGGCCTGCCACTGCTGACCCCCATGAGCGAGGTCGCCGGACGCCTGAGTGTGCAGGCCGGGGCCTACCACCTGCAAAAGCCTGCGGGCGGGCGCGGCGTGCTGCTGGGCGGTGTGCCGGGCGTGCAGCCGGGCCATGTGCTGATCGTGGGCGGCGGCGTGGTGGGCACCAACGCGGCCAAGATGGCCATGGGACTGGGAGCAAAGGTGACGGTGCTGGACGTGTCGCAGCGCCGACTGGCCTATCTGGACGACGTGTTTTTTGGGCGGCTGACCACCATGATGAGCAGTGAAGCCAACATCCGCGCCCTGCTGCCCGAAACCGACCTGCTGGTGGGCGCAGTGCTGATTCCGGGAGCCAGAGCGCCGCATCTGGTCACGCGCGACATGCTGGGGCTGATGCAGCCGGGCAGCGTCATCGTGGACGTCGCAGTGGATCAGGGCGGCTGCGTCGAGACCATTCACGCGACCACCCACGACGACCCGACCTACCTCGTAGACGGAATCATTCACTACGGCGTGGCGAACATGCCGGGAGCCGTGCCGCGCACCAGCACCTTTGCGCTGACCAACGCCACTTTCCCCTATGTGCTGCAACTGGCCGACCACCGCCTGGACGCGCTGAGACGTAACCCGGCCCTGTTGACGGGCCTCAATACCCACCAGGGCCAGCTGACTTTCGCCGGGGTTGCCGAGGCTTTCGGCAGGCCGGTGGTGGCCCCCGAAACGGCCCTGGCCTGAAGCTTTGGGGCAAACAGGGAGCCGAAGCGGGCGTATGCTGGGGCAATGCCCGCGAACCTGAGGGACTGGAATGCCCGCACCTTCAGCGCCCTGCAACACCCCAACTTTCGCCGTTACTGGCTTTCGCAACTGCTTTCGCTGATCGGCTCGTGGATGCAGAGCACCGCGCAGCAATACCTGGTGCTGGAGCTGTCGCACGGCAGCAGCGCCGCCCTGGGGATGGTCACTGTCGCGCAGTTTTTGCCCAGCCTGCTGCTCTCGCTGGTCGCCGGGGCCGTCATTGACCGCCTGCCGCGCCGCCACGTACTGCTGACCACCCAGATCGTTTTGCTGGTCTGCTCGGCGGTGCTGGCCGTCAGTACCCACCTGGGCGTGGTCAGCCTGCCGCTGGTGATAGTCACGGCGTTCGTGGCGGGCACCGCCAACGCCTTTGACCTGCCCGCCCGCCAAAGCATGGTCGTGGACTTCGTGCCGCGTTCCAGCGTGCCAAACGCCGTGGCGCTCAACAGCCTGTCTTTCAATGTCAGCCGCACCATCGGTCAGGCGCTGTTCGGGATCGTGGCGGCGCTGGGCGTCAGTCTGTTTGCCGCCGGAAACTCGGGCAACGTCGCACGCCTCGCCCTGCCTTTTTATCTCAACGTCATCTCGTTTTTCTATGTGCTGTACGTCATCGCCACGCTGCCCTTCCCGCCGCGCGAGCCGCATCTGCGCAGCATGGCTGAGGACGTGCTCGAGGGGCTGCGCTATGTGCGGGCGACCCCGGCCATCCGCAACGTTATGCTGCTGGTGGGCCTGCTGAGCCTGACCGTTATCAATTTCAACGTGCTTATTCCGTATTTTGCGCGGGTGGTCTACGGAGCCAAAGAAGGCACCTTCGGCGTCCTCTCGGCGGCGTTCGGGGTCGGCGCGATGGCGGGCGCACTGTGGCAGGCCAGCCGTCCCAATCCATTACGCAACCTGCGGCTGGGCGCGGTGATTTTGCTGGGCTGCACGCTGCTGCTGGCTTTGGCCCCCGGCCCGCTGCTGGCGACCCCGGTGCTGATGCTGTGCGGTTTCGGGATGCTCTCGCTGCTGGTCAGCGCCAACAGCACCGTGCAGCTGAGCGTGCCCGACGACCTGCGGGGCCGGGTCATGAGCCTGTATTCGTTCGTGCTGGTTGGCATGGGGCCGCTGGGGGCCATCATTTCAAGCTGGCTGATCAACAAAGAGGGCCTCCTGGGGCCACACGTCGGCCTGCTGGTGCTCGACGCACTCGGGGCCGTGTGCGTCCTGGCCCTCTGGACACGGCTGCCCCGCGCCCTACCCGAGGTGGAACAGGCCGTTTCTGCCACACAGGAAACACCAGCCTGAAGTTCAGGCCAGCCGTGGTTCGCATGGACGCTGGCTCGGCCAGAAACCAGAAGCCCGCTTAAACAGATACTGGCCCAAAGACCGGCTCAATCTGAACCAGTCGGGCGTGTTGCTGTCGCTCGCTCTCGGCAATCAGATCGGCCAGGGTGGTGCCGCCCAGCACGTCGCGCAGCGCGGCGTCGACCCGGAACCATAGGTCCTGCGTGCCGCACACGTTCTGACTTTCGCAACTGTGGTCGTCCTCGACGCACTGCACCGGGGCGATGCTGCCTTCCAGCGCCGTGACAACTTCGTAGGCGTTGATCTGCTCGGCGGGGCGGGCCAGCCGGTAGCCACCGTGTGCCCCGCGCACACTCTTAATAAACCCGGCCCGGCGCAGGTTGCTGGCGATTTGCTCCAGATAATGTTGGCTAAGGCCCTGCCGCTCGGACACGTCCTTGAGCGGCACAGCCTCGCCGCCGCGCCGGGCAATCTCGATCAGGGCACGCAAACCGTACTGGGCTTTGGTGGAGACCCACATGCACAGAGTCTAGCGCTTATTGATGAGCAGCTAAGTCGGTACCCGTTGCAATCTGAACCATGAGAGGCAGTACGTCGGCCACAGCACGAACTCAGTGTGCTCGGCCTTTCATTGGCCCGGAAGACCTATTGGCCCAAAAGACCTATTGGCTCAGAAGACCCAATCAACTCACCGCGTTCTCAGTAACCGCGCCAGCCTGCCACATCAGCCCAGCCACCCATCAGCCCAGCCACAGTCCTTGGGAACAGTTCCCGGTCAGAGGCGAGTGCCCGGCCAGAGGCGCTGAGCGCGGTCAAAAGCCCCCTGACCGTATGGTAGGCTGAAGCTCATGAAGAACACGTTCGCCGTCTCGATGACCCTGTTGCTGGCCTTCACGCTGGGCGGCTCTTTACTGAGCTACCACAACGGCACCAAGGAGGAAAAGCCAGCTGCCGAGGCCCACGCCACCTCCCCGGCAACGGCAGGCGCCGAAGCGGGCGCAACCCCGGCTGGAGCGGCACCCACGGAGTCCCCAGCCACGAATACAGCGGCAGGAACGGCGGCGGCTCCGGCAGGAAGTGCCGCGAGCAGCACCACGGGCACGGCAACTACCTCGGCCAGCACTTCGGGAACCACCAACAATGCAGGCACGCCCGGCGTCGACAACACCAATGCCCAGGGAGCCACCGGCAATGCCCCCTCCGATACGGCCGCCGTAGCCAAAGCCACCGCCCCTGCTGGTGACGCCGCCGCCGGAAAAGCCAAGTTTGCCGAAGCCACCTGCGCGGGTTGCCACGGCGCGAATGCCGAGGGCGCAGTCGGCCCGGCCCTCAAGGTCACCAAAGACTGGACTGAGGAGCAGTTCGCCGTCGCCATACGTGAAGGCCACGCTCCCGATAAGACCCTCAGCAACCTGATGCCCCGCTTCACCACCACGCAGGTCACCGACGCCGACCTCGCCAACCTCCACGCTTACTTCAAGACCCTCAACTGAGCGCCGCTTCACCCCCAATCAGCCCCGCCCTTCCCGGCGGGTTTATGTTTGGGCTATGTGCGGCTCCCTGCTCTCTACCTCCGAAGAAACCTGGACTGGCCCACCCGAGGCGCTCCTCGCCACTGCCGAGCGGCTGAAACAGGCCAGCGGCTTGCTGGTGCCCCACGACGGCGGGCCGGTGGCGGATGTGCAGGGCAGGCCGGAGCGCTGGGCACTGCTCGGTCTGCTGACCGGGGCGGCGCGGCGCGGCGTTCCCGTGCTGGCCTGGGGCAGCGGGGCGGCGCTGGCAGGCCGGGCACTGGGCGCGAAAGTCCATGCCGGAGCGCCCGACTGGTCTGAACTGCCACGCGGAGCGACTGTTCAGCGCTGGCACGGCGAAATGCCGCTGCACTGGACGGCCGGGCGCGTCACCGCCTGGGCCGCGCCACAGTTGCCGGACGACCTGCACAAAGCGTTTCTGGCGTCTTTGCCGGAGCTGACCTCGCGCACCCCGGCCACCCTATTTGAAGAGCTGGGCGGTGAGGCGGCCCTGCGCCCGCTGCTGGCTGATTTTTACGCGGCGGCGCGGGCCGACGACCTGCTTGGCCCCGTCTTTGGTCGGCATGTGCAGGACTGGGAGTCCCACCTGGAACGGGTCAGCGCCTTCTGGGCCACCATGCTCGGCGGATCAGGCACGGGCGTAGTGTGGCGCGGGAACCTCAACACCGTTCACACCGGGCTAGAAGTGCGCGCCGCACACCTGGAACGCTGGCTGGAACTGTTCGCGGCTGCCGCACACCGCCACCTTTGTGAGGAACACGCCGCGCTGCTGCTTAGGCGAGGTGAGGTTATGGCTAAGCGTTTGGGGAAGGCAAGAGGCGCGGGAAGTGGAACTTTCACATGAAAAAGCGCGTACTTTAAGCCAAGATGCCCAACTTTCCCCTGTTCGACAGACTGAACCTGCCCAGTGGCATGACGCACCCCACCTGGGTCGTGCTGGACCTGACTGGCCCTTACCCCGAGCGCCAGCCCACCCAGCCCCTGCAAGCGCTGCTGAACCGCACCGAAACCGTCGAGGCGCTGCAAGCCCGCGCCGATGCCCTGGCGGGGGCAGACTGGCTGCACGGTGTGCTGGTCAGGATCAGCGAGTTCACGGCTTCCCCGGCCACCGCCCACGCCATCCGGGGAATTCTCAAGCGCCTGGCCGAGAAAAAACGGGTCGTGGCCTATGTGCCGCAGCTGACCATGACCAGCCTGATCGCGGCGAGTGGCGCGGGCGAAATCGCGGCTCCCGAATCGGCGGATGTGATGGTCAGCGGCTTTGCCGCCCAGCCGACCTACATGGGCGCGTTCCTAAAAAAGCAGGGCATCGAGTTCGAGAATCTGCGCATCAAGGAATACAAAGCTGCCCTGACCCGTTTTTCCGAAGACCAGATGGACGACGCCAACCGCGAGCAGCTCCAGGCCTACCTAAGCGGCATCGAAACCGCCTGGGCGCGGGACATGGCCGGGGCCAGAGGCGTAAGCGAGGACACCGCGCGTAGCTGGCTGGACGCCGACTTTACCAGCGCCCAGGCGCTTAAGGACGCGGGCCTGATCGACCGCCTGGCCTACGAGGACGAACTGATCGGCCCCGGCACGCGCCCCGTGGCGGCCATTGTGGACCTGCTGGTCAGGCAGTTTGACCGCCCCAGCCCCAAAGAAGACCGTATTGCCGTCGTGCCGGTGATCGGCACCATCGTGCCGGGCAAGTCGAAGAACAATCCGTTGCCCCTGCCCCTCGTCGGTGGCCCAATGGCCGGGGCCGATACCTTTGTGGCCGCCCTCAAACGCGCCAAGGAGGACAAGGCCACCAAAGCCATCGTGGTGTACGTAAACAGCGGCGGCGGCAGCGCCCTGGCCTCTGACCTGATGCACCGCGAAATTGTGACCAGCGACAAGCCCGTGGTGGTGGTCATGGGCGAATACGCGGCGTCGGGCGGCTATTACCTCGCGGCGGGGGCCGACAAGATCATCGCCAGCCCCTATACCGTGACAGGCAGCATCGGCGTGGTCAGCGGCAAACCCGTCATGGAAAAATTCAACGAGCGCCACGGCCTGCGGCCCGAGGGCGTGGGCCGCCCGCAGGCGCTGAAATACAGCAGCAGCCACGCCTTCAGCGCCGAGCAGCGCGAGCACCTGCACCGGGCCATGACCGAGGTCTACGACCGCTTTACCCGCCGCGTGGCCGAGGGCCGCAAACTAAGCCAGGAGCGCGTAAACGAGATTGGCCGGGGCCGCATCTGGAGTGGGCAAGACGCGCTGGGCCTGGGCCTCGTAGACGAACTCGGCGACCTGCACACCGGCCTCCAACGGGCCGCCGAACTCGCGGGTCTGAAGGCCGGTGCCCCGACCTGGAACGCCGCACCCAAACACCAGGGGCCGCTGCCCGAATTTGCCAAGGAGGTGCGCGACGCCGCCCACGTCAGCGTGTGGCCGTTTGGTGGCGAGCGCGTGCTGATCTGGCTGGACACGGAACTTAGGGTGCGCTGAGACGAGGAACTACTCAGTTGGGGGAACCCGCACGGCAAACCATACTTTGAACAGCAGTTGCCATGCTTTGTGGTGCATAAAAAGCGGCTTCAGCTTGGCTTTGAGCTAGGCACGCACCGCTGCCCTACTGACCTTACGCGCTGAGGAGTTGCAGTCCTGGACGTAGACAATCACTCGTTGGCTTTGGCCGGGCGACCCCGCGACCTCAGCTCAGCTGCGCCCGTGGCCGCCTGCCCAGCACCAGCGTTTCGACCCGCTCGGCCACATTCACCAGATGGTCACCAAGGCGTTCGAGGTTACGCGAAATGCGCCCGGCGGTCAGGGCCACCTCGGTGTCTTCGGGGCGCTCGACCAGACGGGTCAGGCTGGCCCGCTGCATCTGTTCGTACAGCGAATCTACCTGCTCGAAATCCAGTCGCATGACCTGCCGCGCGGCGGCCACATCACGCTCGGCAAAGGCGTAAGCCAACCGCTCGACCATTTCAGACAGCAGGCGGATAATCGGCAGCACGTCTTGCAAAGTCGCGCTGCGCGCACGTGGGGCAAAGGTTTCGAGGTCGCGGGCCACGCTGAAGGCGTAATCGCCGACCCGTTCCAGATTCGCCAGGCTGCGGAACACCATCAGCGCAAAATTCAGCTCCTCCTGCTCCAGGCCGGAAGCGAAGGCATGGAGGCAGGCGTCCTCGATTTCCAGCTCCAGCGCGTTCGTCTCCCGTTCCAGCACCCTGGCGCGGCTGGCAAGCCCAGCAAACTCGGCGCGGTCGTTGGCGTCACGCACCGCGTCAAGCTGCTCCAGAATGATGCTGAGCATCCGCAGGAACCTCGCCGTGATCAGCGCCGTACCTGCTGCTGCTGCAGCGTGTTCACCTTCCTTCATGGCTTCAGTATTCCCCGCGCTTGTGATGCGACAGTCAGGTTTAAAGCCCCTGAGAGGCTCCCTTCTGTTCACCCCAAGGGCCTGATACGGTCGGCACGACATTTTTAGCCCCTCGCCGGGAAGTGACACGCCGCTGACCAGAGTGGCCCGGACATCTGCTAGAATCTATGTTTGGGTGTCCCGCCCACGTTCCGAATTCAGGATCTGCGGCGGGCTTTTTTATGCCACACAGTGGTGAGGCATAGAGCGGGCTGACGGCAGATAGCGCAAGGCTACACGCTGGAGGCTCTGAATCAAGGGAGCTAGTTATGGAATACAGAAACATCGCCATTATCGCACACGTTGACCACGGCAAAACTACACTGGTAGACGGGCTGCTCAAGCAGACGCTGGAACTCAAGCACGGTGAGGAAATCGCCGAACGCGCCATGGACAGCAACGACCTGGAACGCGAGCGCGGTATTACCATCCTGGCGAAGAACACGGCCGTCGAGTACAAGGGCATCAAGATCAACATCGTAGACACCCCCGGACACGCCGATTTCGGTGGAGAAGTGGAGCGCGTGCTGGGCATGGTAGACGGCTGCCTGCTGCTGGTCGACGCCGCCGAAGGCCCCATGCCCCAGACCCGTTTCGTGCTGCGTAAGGCCCTGGAACTGGGTCTTAAGCCCATCGTGGTCATCAACAAGATCGACCGTGGCGACGCCCGCCCTGAAGAAGTCGTCGACCTCACCTTCGACCTGATGGCCGAACTGGGCGCAACCGAAGACCAACTTGATTTCCCCGTCCTGTACGCCATTGCCCGCGAAGGCAAAGCGTTCAAAGATTTGAACAATCCCCAAGAAGACTTCCACGAGCTGTTCGACATGGTGCTGGAGTACATCCCCCAGCCCGCCACCGACCTAGACGCCCCTTTCCAGATGCTGGTTACCAACCTGGATTACAACGAGTACCTGGGCCGCATCGTGCTGGGCAAAATCCAGCGCGGCAAGCTGAAGAAGGGCGAATTCGTGCAGCTGATGCACAAAGACGGCACCATGACCAAAACCCGTGTGGTGCAGCCCTTTACCCACATGGGCCTCAAGCGCATTGAGGTCGATGAGGTGTACGCGGGCGACATCGTGGCACTGGCAGGTATTGAGGAGGCGCAGATTGGCGAGACGATTGCCGACCTGGCCGACCCCGAGGCCTTGCCCATCATCACCGTGGACGAACCGACGGTCAGCATGCTGTTCCAGCCCAACACCAGCCCCTTTGCCGGCAAGGACGGCAAGTATGTGACTAGCCGCCACTTGAATGACCGTCTGAAGCGCGAAGTAATGACTAACGTGTCGCTGCGCGTGGAAGAAATTCGCCCCGACGAGTTCATTGTCTCTGGGCGGGGCGAGCTGCACCTGAGCATCCTGCTCGAAACCATGCGCCGCGAAGGCTACGAGGTGCAGGTCGGCAGCCCACAGGTGATTATCCGCGAGGTAGACGGCGTGAAGTGCGAGCCTCTGGAACACCTCGTTATTGACGTCCCCGAGCAGCACTCCAGCAAGCTCATCGGCGTGCTGAGCGAGCGCAAAGGCCAGATGGTCAATATGGAACCGCAGGGCACCCGTACCCGCGTGGAATTCAAGATTCCCAGCCGCGCCCTGTTTGGCTTCCGCACCCAGTTCCTCAGCATGACCCAGGGCGAAGGCATCATGAGCCACGTCTTCGACGGCTACGCGCCCTGGGCCGGGGAGCTTAAGACCCGCCAGAACGGTTCGCTGGTCAGCATGGAAGACGGCACCGCGTTCGCCTACTCTATCTGGAAATTGCAGGATCGGGGCAGCTTCTTTATCGACGCTGGCGCTGAAGTATATGTGGGCATGATTGTGGGCGAGAACGCCCGCGAGCAGGACATGAACGTCAACGTGTGCAAGAACAAGAAGCTGACCAACGTGCGCTCCAGCGGCGCAGACGACGCCCTGACGCTGATTCCGCCCAAGAAGCTGAGCCTGGAAGACGCGCTGGAATACATCAGCGATGATGAATTGGTGGAGCTGACGCCCCACAACATCCGTCTGCGTAAGAAGGTCTTGAACCCCAGCCTGCGTAAGTAAGCACGGGGGTAAAAAAGGGGGGGGCAGAGCGTAAATG
This sequence comes from Deinococcus sp., assembly GCF_018260405.1. GTDB lineage: Bacteria > Deinococcota > Deinococci > Deinococcales > Deinococcaceae > Deinococcus. The sequence goes on along the minus strand of NZ_JAGLBG010000009.1, from coordinate 13,318 downwards.
CTCTAGCCCCCCGTTTTTATTTGGTGGGCGGCCCGTTTTCCGGCTTTTGCGGTGTCGAGGCCCGGTCAATCCTAGTGATCGCCGAAAAGACCGCCCAGCCGATGGCCGCGACGATCAGCGTCATCGCCAGCAAAATCAGAAACAGTTCCATTTCCATGTTGTAGCGTACGCCGGGGTGACCGTTTGCCCCGGAAGCGACTTAACGTTTCTATTCACTTCCCGCCCTGAACATATGTTCAGCGACAGCGATTGACCCTCGGCGATTAGCTTTGCCCGGACAATCTTCACGGCGCTCTTCTGTCAAATGGTCTCGCACCTACCGGATTGCGCCGCGTAATTCCGCAGGAACAGAGCATTGCCCCGGCTCATGCCAAAGCGTTGGTAAAACGCCACTAGGTCATCGTCGCAACTGGTGTCGATCATATAAAGGCCGCTCAGCCCGGCCAGCAAGTGCTGCACCAGTGCGGAGCCGATACCCTGGCTCTGCCACTCGGGCCGCACTTCCAGCAGCGGAATGTAGGCGCTGAGCACTCCGTCGCTTATCGCGTTGACGAAGCCCACGACTTGGCCGCCGGGGGCCACCGCCAACACATACGCATAGGAATTTTCCAGGATGCGGCGCAAGGTTGCGGCGCTGGGTGGATCAGGCCAGTTGACGAAGAAGCCCTCAAGCTGCGTTGGCTGGATACCGCCGAGATGATTTTGATACTGCAAAGACATTACCGTCATGATTTTCCTCCTGAAAGAACGACGTTTCCGCACAGGGCGGATTGAGGGCGTCTTCAGGTGGTTCAGCGTATTCTCACGGCGTCTCCTTGAGGAATGCAGGCAGTGTATACCAACGCCTAGCCCTTAGGCGTTAGAAATAGAGGCGATGCCTCTGTCCAAAGGGACTTTCCGGGACATCCACTGCTCTACAGTACAGCCGTATGGCCGCGTCCAAACCCAAAAAAGCCAGGCCGGTGGCGGCTGCGCTTCCCATTCCCGGGGCTCCCCTGCCCGCCGAACTGCTCACGGCTCCGCGCACCTTCGGGTTCAAACTGGGCCGGTCAACAACGCAGCCCTGGCAGTACTGGCCCGCTCCGGTTATCACGGCGCTGGCGGCTGGGTTAGCGTACGCCCTGCTGATGCGCCCCGGCCTCAATCTGGCCGCGGAAGAAGCCCTGCGGGTCGCCGGACAGAGCGGCCAACCTCTTCCGGCTATCCTCTCGCACGCAACCAACGCCTTTGGCACGTTTTTTCTGACCATTCTGGTGGCGCTGGTAATGTGGGGCCTGGGGCGCCTGGGCACCGGAACGGGGCAACGAGACGCGAAAGTGGCCGAGGTCTACAGCGCGTCGTTCGTGTTGCCTCTGCCACTGTATCTGCTGTCGGTCTTGGTTACTTGGCTGACCCCGGCGGCGGCCTGGGCCCTCAGTCCTGCTGAAGTCACGCGGGCCGAGGGACACCTGCTGGAACTGCAACGCGCCGCCCTGCACAGCGCCGCCCACACGCCCGCCGCCCTGCTGCTGATCGCGGTGAGCCTGTTGGGTACGCTGGGGCAATTCATGGTCGCTTACCCGGCCCTCAAGGAAACCACCGGAGACGCCGGACGCGCCGCCCGGGGCACGCTGTTGCCACTGTTGCCCGCACTGCTGATTCAATTACTGAGTATCGGGGCACTGCTCGTGGGACGCCAGAGCTAATACGGATTCAGATTGATTTGGAACTGCACCGAATCAATCTGAGCGGATGCGAGTAGGAACAGCATACGGATTCCGCGGTATGGAGCCGCAGGCGGCGCTTTTCCGACTGTGGTGGAATTTAGCGGAATCCGTATAAGCAGACAAGTTCGCCTAATCCAGCCAGTCAACCAGCCAAAAGAAAGCTCCACCCGCTGCCGAGTGGAGCCGTTTTGTTGGAAGCTGATACAGACTGCGCTCAATTCCGGTACACCCGGAAAAGCGCCAGTTGTGCCTCTGCTAGTAGTTCTCCGAATGATGGGCACGTCGGAAAAACACCGCCGCCCCCAGGGCAACCGCAAAGTCGGAGACTGCATAACATTTGATAAGTAGCCAGTAAGCAGGCTGGCTATTTTTACTGTATCCATCGGCCAAATACTCTCGGCATGGCGAAGCGTGATTTTCAAACGAAAAGTTTCACTTTACATTTGAGGGACTTTGCGGTTGCCCTGCCGCCGCCCCCTTCATTCTACGTTCTGCTCTTTCTTGTTCACTCGTGCCACTCGGCAAAAAGATGGTCAAAAGAGCACCATCTTTTTGCAAAATGCTCTAACTGCTCAGTCGTCGTAGCCCAGGGTCGGGGTGTTGCCGCTGCCACGGGTGTCGTCGTAGCGCTGCGTACCGGTCACGCTGTCGGTGCTGCTGACTTCCTCGCCGTACTTCTCCAGCGTGCGGTCGTCGGCCACCTGCATGTCGCGCACAGTCACGAGGCCCGTACCAGCGGGGATCAGCTTCCCGAGAATAACGTTTTCCTTCAGGCCGATCAGATCATCGACCTGACCCTTCATGCTGGCCTCGGTCAGCACGTGAGTGGTGTGCTGGAAGCTGGCCGCCGACAGCCACGACTTGGTGGTCAGGCTGCTCTTGGTAATCCCCAGCAGCACCGGCTTCCAGCTGGCCGGAGTCTGGCCTTCTGCCAGAGCGTCATTGGCTCCGTCCATTTCCCAGCGCTCGACGGTCTGGCCTTCGAGCAGCGTGGTGTCGCCGCCCTCGGTCACTTCGACCCAGCGCAGCATCTGGCGCACGATGATCTCAATGTGCTTGTCGTGAACCTTCACACCCTGGCTGCGGTACACACGCTGCACTTCCTCGACGAGGTAACGCTGCGCGGCGTCGGTGTCCTTGTAGAGCAGCAGGTCGTGGGGGTTGATCGCGCCGCGCGTAATCGGCTGTCCGGCGTCTACGCGGTCACCGTCCTTAACGACCATACGCAGCGCCTTGCCCACCTTGGTAGCGGTCTTGGAGCTGTACTGGTCATCGTCAGCGTCGATACGGACGAGGTAACGCTCTTCTTCCTCGTCAATCCGCACGGTGCCGTCGCGGTCGGCCAGCACGGCCTGGGTCTTGGGCTTGCGGGCCTCGAACAGCTCGATCACGCGGGGCAGACCCATGGTGATGTCGCCGCCGCCCGCGATCCCGCCGGTGTGGAAGGTACGCATGGTCAGCTGCGTGCCGGGTTCGCCGATGCTTTCTGCGGCCACCACGCCTACAGCCTCGCCCATGCTCACGGGCTTGGCCTGCGAGAGGTCATAGCCGTAGCACTTCTGGCACACGCCCGCCTTGACCTTACAGTTAAGCGGGGTACGCACGAAGATCTCGCCCAGCGCCTTGGCTTCCTTGGTAATCGCCTTGACGTCTTCGAGCGAAAGCATTTCACCCTCGGGAATCACGCGGCCATCACTTAGGGTCACGTCGCTGGTCAGGGTGCGGCCATAGATGCTGGTTTCGATTTCGCTGCCCTTGCGGCTGCGCCACTCACCCGTGCGCTCGTCGGTGCCGCCCAGAGGAATGACGGTGTAGTCGGTGCTGCCACAGTCCACATCACGCACGACGACTTCGTGAGCCACATCGACCAGCTTACGGGTCAGGTAACCCGAGTCGGCGGTACGCAGCGCGGTGTCGGCCCCACCCTTACGGGCACCGTGGGTCGAGATGAAATATTCCAACACGGTCAGGCCCTCGCGGAAGCTGGCGCGAATCGGCACTTCAATAGTGCTCCCGTCAGGGCGGGCCATCAGACCACGCATCCCGGCCAGCTGACGAATCTGCTGGGCGTTCCCACGCGCTCCCGACATGCTCATAATCCACAGCGGGTTGAAGGGGTAGTTCTTAGAGAAGTTGTCGAACACCGCTTCCTTAACGGCGTCGGTGGTGTTGTTCCACAGCTGCACAACCTGCTTGTAGCGCTCTTCTTCGGTCATGAAGCCAAATTCGAAGTTCTGCTCGATTTCGCGCTCCATCTGATCAGCTTGCGCGAGCAGCTCCCCCTTGTTGGGTGGAATCACAATGTCGTCAATGCCGATGGTGATACCCGAGGAGGTCGAAAGCTTGAAGCCGCTTTCCTTCAGGCCGTCGAGCAAGTTGGCCGTCGCCTCGATACCGAGGTACTTGAAGCACGCCATAACCATGTCCTTGAGGGCGTCTTTTTCATACACGGTGTTCAGGTCAACCAGCTGATCGACGTAGCTGCCACGGGCTCCCAGCGCTTCTTGCACCATGCGGCGGAAGGTCACGCGGCCAGCCGTGGTTTCGTGCAGTTCACCGTTGAGGCGAATCCGGACGTGATCTTGGTAGTCGATCAGGCCCTTGTTAACGGCGTGAACGGCTTCGTCGGGGTCCGAGAAGATGTACATGAGGCGGCCAGGACTGGTTTCGGCACCGTTAACCATGACGGGGCTGTTGAGGGTCAGCTTGCCGTCTTCGTAAGCCTTAATCGCGTCCTGCTCGGACTTGTAGGCAGTGCCCGCGCCCAGGGTGTCGCGGCGCAACTGTGTTAGGGTAAAGATCCCCAGGATGATGTCGCGGCTGGGCTTGACGTTCGGCTCACCGTTAGCTGGCGAGAGCAGGTTGTGCGAGGCCAGCATCTGAATGCGGGCTTCGGCCTGTGCCTGAGCGCTCAGGGGAACGTGAATCGCCATCTGGTCACCGTCGAAGTCGGCGTTGAAGGCTTCACAGACCAGGGGGTGCAACTGAATGGACTGCCCTTCGACCAGCACAGGCTCGAACGCCTGAATGCCGAGACGGTGCAGTGTCGGGGCGCGGTTGAGCAGCACAACCTTGTCCTCAATCACTTCTTCCAGAGCGTCCCACACGCTGTCCTTGGTGTCGCGGTAACGCTCCAGCATCTTGCGGGCCTGCTTAATGTTGGTCACTTCGCCCTTTTCTTCGAGCACCTTGAACAGGAACGGCTTGAACAGTTCCAGCGCCATACGCTTAGGCACACCGCACTGGTGCAGCTTAAGCTGCGGGCCGACCACGATGACTGAGCGGCCCGAGTAGTCCACGCGCTTACCCAGCAGGTTCTGGCGGAACCGGCCCTGCTTACCGCCCAGCAGGTCAGTCAAGCTGCGCAGACTGCGGTCACTGCCAGGGTTGGTCACGGGGCTGCCGCGCCGTCCGTTGTCGATCAAGGCGTCCACCGCTTCTTGAAGCATGCGCTTTTCGTTGCGGATAATCATGTCGGGCGCACCCTGACCGATCAGCTTTTTCAGACGGTTGTTGCGGTTAATTAGGCGGCGGTACAGGTCGTTCAGGTCAGAGGTGGCAAAGCGCCCACCGTCCACCTGCACCATTGGGCGCAGGTCAGGTGGCATCACTGGAACAGTGTTCAAAATCATCCAGGTCGGCTTGTTGCCACTGGCCTTGAACGCACGGGTCACTTCCAGGCGTTTACGCGACTTGGCCCGCTTGTGGCGGCTAGAGTCCTTCATCTGCTCGTTCAGCTCGGCTTCCAGCGCGTCCAGGTCGAGGTCGTCGAGAAGTTCCTTGACCGACTCGGCGCCCATTTTGGCCTCAAAGTCGTAGGACTCGATCACGCGCACCTGTTTACGCACGAGGTCCAGCTCGATCCGGCCCGAAATCTCGGAGCGCAGGTCACCGCTGTCGGCCAGTTCGTCGCCCGGCTCCACACGGTCACCGTTCACAACCAGGGGTTCGTCGTTGTAGGTGTAGACCTTGGCCTTGCTCACAATCACGCTGGCAGGTGCATGCAGCGTAATGACGCCGTCGGCTTCCGCGACGATCTCTTCTTCCTTGTCGATGGCCCCGACGACCTTCTGACCCTTCTTGACCGGGCTGCCGTCACCGACCAGCACGTGCATGGTCGGGTTGATGGGGTACTCGGCCCTGCGGGTCCAGTGTGCGTTGACCTTGACCTCACCCTTCTTGGAAAAGGTCACGTCGCTGAGGCTGCTGTCGCGGCTTACCCGCAGACGGCTGCCCGACTTGGCGGTCGCCAGTGCCGCGCCCATGTCCACGATTTCGCCTTCGACGACTTCCAACCTCATACCGTGCGGGATGTATACGCGGGCAAGCACCTCACCCAGCGGCGTCGCCACGGCTTCCTCGCCCTCTTCGGGTTCGGGAGCGGCCTCAACCCGTTCACGGATTTCCAGCATCACGCTGTCTTCGCCCATCTCGTTAAGATGCACGACACCCTCGGCGGGGGCGGCGATTTCGACATCGCTCTCCAGCTCGGCCAAAATCTCGCCGGAGCGAAACGTTTCTTGCTCGACCAGCTGATCGGCGGCAATTGGCAGGCTGGCTTCCACGTTCTCGCTGTAAGCGATTTCGGCGCGGCGGGGGAAACGGTACTGCGCGAGACCGTCCATCTTGCTCACAACGTTGCCGCCCAGAATCTGACCCCTGGTAACGTATTCGCCATCACGAACCACGGCTTCTTGCCCGCCGGGAATGGTGTAGGTTTCCTGGCGGCCAAAGCGCAGCTCGCGGTACTCGTCGTCGGTAAGCAGTTCGCCGCGCTTGAGGGGACGACCGTCCTTCTGGGCGTTACGTGCGTCGGTCACCAAGAAGCTACTGAAGTACAGCACCTTTTCGAGCTGTCCGGCGCTCAGGTCAAGCAGCGTGCCGATTTTGCTGGGGGTGTCCTTGACGTACCAGATGTGCGCGGCGGGCGTCGCCAGGTCGATGTGACCCATGCGGTAGCGCCTGACCTTGCTGCTGGTCACTTCGACGCCGCAGCGCTCACAAACTTTGCCCTCGTAACGCTGACGCTTGTATTTACCGCAGGCGCACTCGTAATCCTTAATAGGCCCAAAGATACGCTCGTCGAACAGACCTTCGCGCTCAGGCTTGAGGGTGCGGTAGTTGATGGTTTCGGGCTTCTCGACTTCGCCAAAACTCCATTCGCGGATTTTTTCGGGCGAAGCGATAGCGATACGTACTTTACTGAAATCTTTCATGTAACCCCTTCGGAGTTGTGTCTAAAGGTCTGGGAACCGGAGGGATTCAGGAACGTCCATTCCTTATTGCTTCCCCCCCCGCTCTTAACCCCGCTAGAACATGGCTTAAATCACCTTAGACGCTCAGACCTTCCGATCCTTAGGCCGCGCCTCAGCGCTTAGGCATCATCCCTTCAAAGATGTCCACGTTCTTATCATGCTGGTCGAGAACCTCTACATCCAGGCCCAGCGAGTGGAGTTCCTTGAGAAGCACCTTAAACGATTCGGGGATGGTGCTGCCCGAGACTTCCTCGCCCTTGACGATGCTCTGGTAGGCAGCGTCGCGTCCGTCAATGTCGTCGGACTTGATGGTCAGCATTTCCTGAAGGACGTGCGCGGCGCCGTAAGCTTCAAGTGCCCACACTTCCATTTCACCGAAGCGCTGGCCGCCGTTCTGGGCCTTACCCCCCAGCGGCTGCTGGGTAATCAGGCTATACGGGCCAGTGGAACGCGCGTGCAGCTTGTCTTCCACCATGTGGTAGAGCTTCATGACGTACATGATGCCGACCACGACGGGGCCGCTGATCGGTTCACCGGTGCGTCCGTCGTACAGGATGCTCTTGCCAGTGCGCGAAAGCTGCATCTGCGCCTTCTCGAAATCGTCGCTGGGGGTATCGATCACGCCGAGCTTGCCCGCACGTTCCAGCACCTCGATCTCGCGGATATCCAGCTCGAATCCGTCGTCCTTGCGCTTTTGCAGGCGTTCGGCAGCGGCGACTTCCAGCATTTCCTTGATGGTCGCTTCAGTCACCGAGTCGAACACTGGGGTCTCGAACTTCTGCCCCGTCAGGCGGGCTACTTCGCCCAGGTGGGTTTCCAGAATCTGGCCCAGGTTCATGCGCGAGGGCACACCCAGCGGGTTGAACACGATGTCGACGGGCGTGCCGTCTTCGAGGTAGGGCATATCTTCGGGGGCCATGATTTTGGATACGACGCCCTTGTTCCCGTGGCGGTTGGCAACCTTATCGCCCACCTGCAACTGACGCTTCTGGGCCACGTACACGCGCACCATCTCACGCACACCAGGCTTAAGGTCTACGCCCTCGTCGCCACGGCGGAACCGCACAGTCTTGACGACGATCCCGCCCTGACCGGACATAACGCGCAGCGAGGTGTCTTTCACTTCGCGGGCCTTTTCACCAAAGATGGAACGCAGCAGGCGCTCTTCGGGGGTGGGTTCGCTTTCACCCTTGAAGCTGGTTTTGCCCACCAGAATGTCGCCGGGCTTGACTTCCGCGCCCACACGCACGATGCCGTCCTCGTCGAGGTCGCGTAGCGCGGCTTCGCTCAGGCCAGGGATGTCACGGGTGATTTTCTCTGGCCCCAGTTTGGTATCACGCGCTTCGATTTCGTCTTTCTCGATGTGAATGCTGGTGTAGTAGTCCTGGCGCACCAGACCCTCGTTGATGCAGATGGCATCTTCGAAGTTAAAGCCGTCGAACGGCATGATAGCGATGGTGATGTTGTGGCCCAGCGCGAGGCGGCCCAGGTCGCTGGCGGGACCGTCAGCAATGACCTGCCCGGCCTTGACCTCGTCGCCCAGATTGATGATGGGATGCTGGTCGAGGTTGGTGCCCTGGTTACTGCGGGTAAAGCGCACCAGCTCGAAAGTACGCACGTTGCCCTTGCTAAGACCCTGCGCGGGGGCATCCTCGCTGAGGGTGACCTGGATGGCGCGGGCGTCCACATAGGTCACGCGGCCATTCACGTCGCTGACCACACTGGTGCCGCTGTCGGTCACTACGCGGCGCTCGACACCGGTACCCACGGCGGGGCTATCGGCCCGAACGAGGGGCACGGCCTGCGACTGCATGTTGGAACCCATCAGCGCACGGTTAGCGTCATCGTGCTCCAGGAACGGAATGAGGCTGGTATTAATGGACACGATCTGCTTGGGCGAGACGTCCATGTACTCGACTTCGGCGGGGTCGTAGAGCAGTGGGTCGCCCTTTTTACGGGCCAGCACGCGCTCCTCGCCAAAGGTGTTGTCGTCGTTGAGCGGGCTGTTGGCCTGCGCGATGATGTAGCGGTCCTCGATATCGGCGGTCATGTACTCGACGTTTTCCGACACCACACCGTTTTCGACCTTGCGGTACGGGGCCAGAATGAAGCCCAGCGGATTGACCTTGGCGTAGCTCGCCAGGCTGGAAATCAGACCGATGTTCGCACCTTCAGGCGTTTCGATGGGACAGATACGTCCGTAGTGGGTTCGGTGAACGTCGCGCACGTCGAAGCCAGCGCGTTCGCGGGTCAGACCGCCTGGCCCCAGTGCGGAGATACGGCGTTTGTGGCGCAAGTCCGAGAGGGGGTTGGTCTGGTCTTTGAACTGCGAGAGCTGGCTGCGCCCGAAGAACTCGCGCATGGCTGCCACGATGGGGCGGTTGTTAACCAGCTTGGTGGGGGTGGCGGCGTCGGGGTTGCCCAGCAACATGCGTTCACGCACACCACGCGCCATGCGGCCCATCCCCACGCGCAGCTGGTCGGCCAGCAGTTCGCCCACCGTACGTACGCGGCGGTTACCGAGGTGGTCAATATCGTCCTCAGCCACGGGCACTTCATGGGTGCCTTCGCCCTGCATCTGGATCGTTGCCGCGCCTGTTTGCAGCGCCATCAGGTAACGGATGGTGTCGATCAAGCCTGCGTCGCTGAACTTACCGTCTTCAAACTTCAGCAGCGTGCGCTCGGTCTGCGAGAGGCCCAGCTTGGTGTTCATCTTGAAACGGCCCGGTTCGCCCAGGTCGTATCGGCGGGGGTCGGCCAGCAGCCCGTACAGGTATTGGGTGGCCTTGTCGCGCTTTGGCGGGTCGCCGGGACGCAGCACCGTGAACAGGCGCAGCAGGGCCTCGTCGGCTCCCATGCCCGCGCTCTTGTCCTCGGGCAGCTCGGCACCTTCGGGTTCAAATTCACTGAACAGGGCCTTCAGGCTGGCGTCATCGTAGCCCAGCACACGCAGCAGCATGGCGACCGGGAACTTGCGCTTGTTGACCTTCATTTCCAGAATGCCGCCCGCGAATTCCAGTTCAATCCAGGGGCCGCGCTTGGGCATGGGGATAATGGCGGCGGTGTACAGCTTTTTTATGCCCTTGTAGCTGCTGGTAAAGTAAACGCCGGGCGAACGGTGAATCTGCGAGATGACCACGCGGTCAGCGCCGTTGATCACGAAGCTGCCGTCGTTGGTCATCAGCGGGAGGTCGCCTAGGAACACCTGATCTTCTTTAATCAGGCCGCTGTCCTTGTGAATCAGCTGGAGCTTGGCGTACATCGGGGCCTGGTAGGTCAGGTCCTTTTCGCGGCATTCCTCGGGGGTGTAGGGCGGGTCGCCCAGGCGGTATTCCAGGTAGTCGAGCACCAGGCCCGTGCTGCGGCCTTTTTCGGTTTCGTCGATAGGAAACACTTCACGAAAGGCGCTTTCCAGGCCGACCTGATCGCGCTGATCGGGGGCCTTGTCACTTTGCAAGAAGGCCTTGAAAGAATTGACCTGCAATTCGGTCAGGTTGGGAAGATTGATGACTTCCCTGATCTCACCAAAACGCTCGATACGGGGGGCTTGTTTTACTGGCATGAACACCTCGGGTCAAATAAACGACAAATGGGGGCGCACGGAATACCCTTTCCGCGTCCCAGAACAGAAAAACTAACTGTGAAGTTCGTACGTCAATGAACTCCTACCCAACCCATCATGGTCGGCCAAAGGCAAGTATACCTACACCTGATGAGAACATACTGAAGCGCTTCGTCCAACGCCAGCTGGCTAAAAGCTGAAGCCTAACGTCTGGCCGTCTGGCTGCACCTGGTTGTCCCAGGCGGTAGCCCCTAATGGCCCTGAAGCCTGTGCCTGTTGACACCTTATCGCGCGGCTGTTAAAGTAATCCCCGCTGCTTACGCGGCACAACAAACAAAACGGTGCGCGGGTGTAGCTCAGTTGGTTAGAGCGCACGCCTGATAAGCGTGAGGTCCCCAGTTCAAGTCTGGGCATCCGCACCAAACGAATTTTCCCCGTCAATGACGGGGCTTTTCTTTTTATACTCAGTTCACTCTATTGATATCACAGCAGTGATCGTGCGCTCCCAAATCAGCTGAAAACCGTCGTTAAAGGAGCCTTTATGACCACCCTTGACGAGCTATGGGAGCAGTTCTTTTATCACCTCCGGGTACAGCGCCGCACCACAGGCACCTTGAGCTTCTATTCAGTTACCCGGAACAAGCTGGCCTTCTACCTGACCCAACAGGGCCTGCCGCAGACTATACCGGGCCTGGGGGTCAGCCATCTACGTGGCTTCGTTGTATGGCTGGCTGAGCAGGGTTTGCAGCCTGGCGGACAACATACCCACGTTCGGGCAATCAAAGCTCTCTTCAACTGGTCTCACCGCGAGGAGTTGATCCCAAGTAACCCTGCTCAGCGCCTGGCCCTACCATCCTTACCACGCCGCCGCTTGCCCACCGTCACTCACGATTGTACTCAGCGATTGCTCCTCGCCGCTAAGAACCTCGAACAACCTCTCCGAGACGCGGCGCTCGTTCTAATCATGTTTGATACAGGTCTACGGGTTTCAGAACTGGTGCAGCTCACTACTGGTGATCTGGTCGCTGCACAGGGACTGATACGGGTTCGGGGAGGTAAAGGAGATAAGGAGCGGACTGTTCCTCTAGGAACGCGTGCACTAGCCGCACTAGGTCAGTATCAGCGCAGAGAACGTCACCCGAGATGGCCTCATGTCGAACAGCTGCTGCTTAGCCACCGGGGAGAGCCATTGACACGTAGCGGCGTAGGCATCCGTCTGGCAGCGCTAGCTCGCAGCGCAGGTTTTCCCCGTTCAGAGGCGGCTCCACATGCCTTCCGTCGCGGCTTCGCAGTGGAGTACCTCCGCAATGGTGGTGACGTATTTACTCTGCAACAGATCATGGGTCACACCACACTCGAAATGACTCGCCGCTATGTCAGCTTTCTGGATGATGACCTGAAAGCAGCCCACTTAAGGTTCTCCCCTGCTGACAGGCTCAGGGGCCGTTGATGCAGCGCCTCGCCATCAACCGGGCAGCCAGGGACCTCGCGTTCCTGATCGCAGAGCACCTGACAGTTAAGCAGGCGCGGGTGCTCCTCGTTCAGGTGGTACGGAGAGAAGGGGACGAACAGCAGTCCTATCCGGTCTACTGGCAGGAGACCGGTTTCGGCATCATCGAACTGGATGAAAGCGAGATTATCCTGGCTATCCAGCTCTGCCGAGTGGCTCAGATTGATTATCTGGTGCTGGTCTGCCCGGATGATGTCTTCAGTTCGCACCCGGCGTCAGCCAGGATGGGCAGCATAGTGGTCAGTCGTCAGGAGCACGAACCTGAAGAACTCGTGACCGAACTGCTGGGCTATCTGGACACTGCCGGACACACAGGCAGACCGATGCTCTGGATTGAAGTGATCCAAGGCGAACACAGCTGGCAACAGACCGACGGTTTCAAAGATTAAATTTAGATAATATTCTACTCATCAAATAGCCATACCACTGATGTAGGATTCTTCGCATACATGGCCTGCAATGCAGGTAACATAGATAACTTAATACATTTCCGCGACATCCCCTGACATCCCGCTCCCCCTTGCAGTTAAAGGAGAAGCAATGTCGATTTCGTCCAAGCAGTTAAATCTTATTAAGTCCGCCCATGCAAATGGTCATCTCGATCCCGAGATAGCGAGGCTGGCCGGGGTGAGCCTCTCAACCGTTAAGCGCCAACGAGCGGTACACGGCCTGTCCACCCATGGTCTTCTGGCCTCACGCGGCAAACAGGGTGAAGAGCTTACGGCCCAAGCCGCCCTCCAGCGAGGCCTGTATGTGGTCGAAAGTACCAGCAGTGCACCCTTCGACCTACTGATCCAAAATCTCCGGGTAGATGTAAAAACGACCATGCGGCTCGACAGTGGTGTCTGGAGATTCCAGCTTCCCAAGCTACGGCCATCGTTTTATAACGGCTACACGTACCCTAAAGACTATGCCGCAGACTGCGACCTGATTGGATTAGTCGCCCTGTACCCAGGTCACCAAACCCCGGATTTTTATTTTTTCGATTCGTCTACTTTACCCTCGAACCTTTATATCCGGCACGGTGGACCTCATGAACCCCGTCGGAATAATTGGAACGTCTTCAGCCGCCCTGCCACCACCACCATCCTCGCCTGAGCACTCTGCCCACTACGTTCTGTGGTGGGCGAGTGTCTTGTTGTGTTTCTAAGGAGAAACCATGTTACAAAATGTTCCCACTAATTCCACAGAAAACTCCCCATTGCTATATGAGAGGCTGTCTGAGGCCCTAACCATGGGAAATGTTTTAGGCTTTAACGGTGGAACGCGCAGCTTACCCTAGCGA
>NZ_JAGLBG010000099.1 GCF_018260405.1 Deinococcus sp. | reverse complement strand
CTATCCATTTGGACTGGCTTAGTTGACGTTTTTCGTGGCGTCTTACCCAAACTCGACTTCTCGTGCTGAGCAGTTACGAATTATCTGTCAATCTGCAAAGAATTACGTGTCAACGGCAGTGACAAATAATTTGTTCGATTTTTGACAAATAATTTTTTCGGTGACAATCATCTTGCTTCCCCTGTAAGATGGCTTGTCAACGGAACAACCCAAGCCCAGGGGAAGCGACCTCACGAAAACGCCGTCCACATGGGCGGCGTTTCGGTTGCTGGTCGAACCCTACCCGGGCGCACTTGTAGGGCTTGCCCCGCAGAGTGAGCAGGAGAGAAAAGGGCTGCCGGGCGTGGACTGGGCGACCGGGTGCCGCGCCCCGCTTCCCAGACGGGCACAAACGGTACAGGGTCTCACTGAGCGGCCTGACCTTTACAGAGTGCCAGGGCCAGTCTCTGACCTCTGCACGCTCATGGACAATCCTCCCCTCATCCCCTAAACTTGAACCGAGTTCAACATTTCCCCGCGCCCCCCACCCTTTCTACTTTCCGGGGGATTTTTTCTCTCCCAGCGCGGGCAAAAGCTCATAATGGATGACGTTCAACCTACCCAGAAGGTCACATGCAAACGAAGTACCCCGTAAGAAAAGCTGCCGTCAATGGCGCGGGTGTGCTGGGAGCCGCTATCGCCGCGCAACTCGCCAACGCGGACATTCCCGTGCTGCTGGAGATTGTTCTGCCCGACAAGCCTGACCGCAACTTCCCCACAGGACACGCTATTCTCAATTCATGAAGCCACTGCTTTTGCTGGCCCTTCTGAGTGGTACGGCTCAGACCGCCCGCGTGACCGTGCCCGGCACCACGCTTTCGCTGGAAGTACCCGCCGGATTCACGCTGATGGACGCCGAGACAGTGGCCATCAAGTATCCGCGTGGCAACCCGCCGCTAGCCGTGTACACCACGCCGGACACGCAGGTGAACATCGCCTTTACCTACGATCAGAAATCTCCCCTGAAAGCTGCCGACCTCAACAAATTCGGGCAGACCACGAGCAAACTGTTCCAGCAACAGATGCCCGAGCTGAAGTATCTGAAAAACGGCCCCCTAAAACGGTCGGGGCGCGACTGGTACGAATTGGAATTCACCATGCAGGCCGTCGACCAGCCCATTTACAACCACATTCTCTTCACCAGCGACAAGCGCCACCCGCTGATCGTGGCTGTGAACGCCACCACCAAGCAGCTTCCAAAGTACCAAAAGACACTGGACGCCGCGCTGAGCAGCTTGAAATGAGCTGGGCATATGATCTGAAGGGTTCGCACCAAGGGTCAGGAGGTCGCTGCCCTTTGCCGCCCCGACGGCCCACGCCTGAGCTTTGGCGGCGTGCACGCTTCACAAGGCACTCATTGGCCTTACGGTCTGGCTGCTGACATGGACATCCGTTCCGCCTATCCGCTAAACTTAGACTGAGTACAAACTCAAGAGAAATAGTCTCACCGGAGGTCGCATGAAGATTAGAAAAGCCGCCGTCATCGGCGCGGGTGTGATGGGAGCCGCCATCGCCGCGCAACTCGCCAACGCGGGCATTCCCGTGCTGCTGCTGGACATTGTTCTGCCCGATAAGCCTGACCGCAACTTTCTGGTCAAAGCGGGCGTAGAGCGTGCGCTCAAGGCCCGCCCAGCCGCTTTTATGGATCCTGACTGCGCCAGGTTGATTGAAGTCGGCAACCTGGAAGACGACCTCAAGAAACTCAAAGATTGCGACTGGGTGCTGGAAGCGATTATCGAGAAGCTAGACGCCAAGAAAGACCTGTGGGCGAAAGTGGAACCCATTGCCAAGAAAACGGCCATTATCTCTTCCAACTCGTCGGGCATCCCCATGCACCTGCAAATTGAAGGGCGGGGCGAGGACTTTGGGCGACGTTTTGTGGGCGCACACTTTTTCAACCCGCCGCGCTACTTGCACCTGCTGGAAATCATTCCGACCGACAAAACGGCCCCCGAAGTGGTGGAGTCCATCAGCCAGTTCGCCACCGAGACGCTGGGTAAAGGCGTGGTTATCGCTAACGACGTGCCGGGCTTCATCGCCAACCGCATCGGCGTGTACGGCATCGTCAGGGCCATGCGCCATATGGAAGAATTTGGCCTGACCCCCGCCGAGGTTGACCAGCTTACCGGGCCTGCACTGGGCCGCGCCAGCAGCGCCACTTTCCGCACCGCCGACCTGTCGGGGCTGGACATCATCTCGCACGTCGCCAACGACATCGGGGCCGCCACGGGCGACGACGAGGACTTTACCCTGATTGAACCCTTCAAAAAGATTGTGGAAAAGGGCATCCTGGGCGACAAGACCGGCAGCGGTTTTTACAAGAAGACTAAGGGCGCAGACGGCAAGACCAAGATTCTGAACCTGAACCTGCAAACGGGCGAGTACGAAGACCAGGGCCGCGTTAAGGTAGCCGCCGTGGAAGCGGTCAAGGGCAAGTCCACTGCCGAGCGCGTGAACGCCCTGTACACCGCTCCCGGCAAGGAAGGCGACTTTTTGCGCGCCACCATGAACGACGGTTTCTGGTACGCCGCCAAGATGGCTGGAAACGTCTCTAACCGTATCCAGGACATTGACAACGCGCTGAAGTGGGGCTTTGGCTGGGAGCAGGGGCCGTTTGAAACGATGGACACCATCGGCGTGCAACAGGTGATTAAAAACTTGGAAGCCGAGGGCCGCACCCTGCCCCCGCTGCTCGCCAAAATAAAGGAGACCGGCGCGGACAAGTTCTACAACGGTGACCAGACCTTTACCCCGGCTGGCGACCAGACCGAATACAAGGCTCCTTACTTCGTCATCACCGACCTCAAGAAAGACGCCACCAAGGTCATCAAGAAGCGCCCCGGCGCGAGCATTCTGGATTTGGGCGACGGCGTGTTGCTGGTGGAATG
Source organism: Deinococcus sp. (assembly GCF_018260405.1). Taxonomy (GTDB): domain Bacteria; phylum Deinococcota; class Deinococci; order Deinococcales; family Deinococcaceae; genus Deinococcus. The sequence continues at coordinate 4,927 of NZ_JAGLBG010000099.1, read as the reverse complement.
GCACGCCAAGATGAACGCGCTGGGCGAAGACCAGCTGAAGGCCGTGCAGGACGCTCACAAGCTGGTGCAAGATATGGGCTACGCGGGCTTCGTGGTGGGCAACCAGGGCGAGCACTTCAGCGCGGGGGCCAACCTGCCACTGATTTTGTCTCAGGCCCAGGCCGACGAGTGGGACGAGCTGGACGACATGATTAAGCAGTTCCAGCAGGTCAGCACCTCCATGCGCTTTAGCCCGCACCCCACCGTCGCTGCGCCCTTTGGCATGACGCTGGGCGGTGGCTGCGAGTTCAGCGTGCACGCCGACCGCGTGGTGGCCAGCGCCGAGACCTACATGGGCCTGGTGGAAGTCGGCGTGGGCCTGATTCCCGGCGGCGGCGGTACCAAGGAAATGCTGCTGCGCTTCACCGACATGCAGCAGCCGGGCCAGCAAAACGGCATGTTGCTGCTGCCCGCCGTGCAGCGTGCCTTTGAACTGATTGGCACCGCCAAAGTCAGCGCCAGCGCCCTGGAAGCCCGCAAGCTGGGATTCCTGCGCGACCACGACACGGTGGTCATGAATAAGAATCTGGTTATTGAGGAAGCCAAGCGCACCGTGCTGGCCCTCGCACCCGACTACGTGCAGCCCGTGATGCGCCAGGACATCCCCGTAATGGGCGAGGCCGCGATTGGGGCCATCAAATCGGCGCTCTACGGCATGCATGAGGGCGGCTACATCACCGATTACGACCTGGTTGTTAGCAACGAACTGGCCCGCGTGCTGTCGGGCGGCACTGGCAACAACCGCGCCGCCAGGGTCAGTGAGCAGCACCTGCTTGACCTGGAACGCGAAGCCTTCCTGACCCTGCTGGGCAAGAAGGGCACGCAGCAGCGCATTGAGCACATGCTCAAGACAGGTAAACCCCTGCGTAACTAGGTTTTTAAGCCCCCTTTCCCTTGTGGGGAAGGCTGGGAGTGGGGTGGCTCACCAGTGCCAACGCCCGCGTACAAGACGCCACCTACTCCGCATTCCTGGCTCGTCCCCTCTCACCTTGCTTGGCAAGGCCCTCTTCCGCAAGGGGAGAGGGTGGAAAGATACCCCTCTCTATGCCCACCAACCTCCTCCACCGCCTCAAATCCACTCCTAAGCGTAAGCTCGCGCTATGGACCGGCCTGGCTTACGCCACCGTAGTCGTCGCCGGAGCCTTTCTGGGTGTCGAAATCATCCTGCGTTCCAAGACCCAATGGGTCAAGGGGGAGTTCATTCCCGTCGGGCGGCGCCGCAACAAGCTGTATCTGCCCGCCTCGCCAGAAACGCTGAGCAAGGGGCCGCTGGGCGTGGTGCCCCTGCTGCCCAACCGGGGCCACCTGGTCGCCGGAGAGCGGCGCATGGTCGGCACGGTGGTAGAGCGGCCCATCTTGCAGGAGCGTGGCAAACTGCCGCACGGGGCGCTGGCCTGGGTGTCTACCTACCTCTATAACGGCACGCCCGCGCAACTGGGGGCCGAGTACGAGGACGTAACCGTTCACACCCAGGTCGGTGACATGCCCGCGTGGCACGTTCCACCGCATCAGCACCGGCGCGACGCCCTGATTGTGGTGATTCACGGTCATGGCGGACAACGCGCTCAGGCCCTGCGGATGCTGCCCGCCATGCTGCGGACGGGATGCGGCTCGCTGTTCGTCACTTTCCGCAACGCTTTTGGTGCGCCGAAGGTCGGCAAAGGTTACCTGACGCTGGGCGATACCGAAGCCGAGGACGTGCTGGGCGCACTGCACTGGGCGCGGGAAAACGGCTACAGGCGGGTCATTTTGTTCGGCTTCAGCATGGGCGGCAACATTGCGCTGAGTGTGCTGCGGCCCAAATTCCAGCCGTATCCGCTGCCCGTCGTGGGCGTCATGCTGGACTCGCCCGCGCTGGACTGGCGGGCCACGATTCGCTGGCAGGCGCAGCGCTTTGGCCTGCCCAAGTTGCTGGCGCGGCAGGTCGGGCGCTTTACCGAAAAAGCCGTTACCCGTCGCAGCGGGCAGGACTTTAATGAGGTTGACCAGCTGGCCGCCGCCGCCCGCTTCAGCGTGCCCATGCTGCTGTGGCACGGCACCCGTGACCGCACCATTCCTATTGCACAGGCCGAAGCCTTTGCCGCCGCCCGCCCCGACCTGGTGGACTTTCACCGCGTGGAGGGGGCCAAGCACATCCGGACGTGGAATATCAGCCCGAAAGACTACGACGAGCAGTTGGAAAGGTTTGTGGCGCGGGTGCTGGCATGAGAAATCGCCGTGCCTTTGAACTGGTTCAGTGGCTCAATAGTGCTTTTGATGAACCTTGTATTCTTGCTACTCAACTGAATGAAGAGCGTTGGAAAGTCAGGAAGCTTGAAATTTTTCCAGACGGCGCGGTTTATCGTTTCATTCTTGAAGAAGAATTGGCTAAACTGCCCTGGCCCTTACAGAAAGACACTCCAAGTGACGAAAAGATTTTCGGCCCATTTGTTGGACGGCTGAACTATTTGAAGACCCTTAGACATCACCCAGTCTTCAATTCTGTAACGCAAGAGCAGGTCAGAGCCTCCAAGCCCTTAGACCCTTAGACCTCCCACCGTTTAGACGTTTCCACGTTTAGACGTTAGATTTCCGAAGGAGAACCAAATGCGTGACGCTGTAATCGTATCTGCTGTTCGTACCCCTGTTGGACGTGGCGTGAAAGGCACGCTCGCCAACACCCGCCCCGACGACCTCGCTGCTCTGGTGCTGAGCGAAGCCATCAAACGCGCTGGCGTCAGCGCCGACATCGTGGAAGATGTGTACCTCGGCTGCGCCATCCCCGAAGCCGAGCAGGGCCTGAATGTGGGCCGCCTCGCCGCGCTGCGGGCCGGTTTGCCCGACTCGGTGGGCGGCGTGACCATCAACCGCTTTTGCTCTAGCGGGCTGCAAACTATCGCTATGGCGGCGGCGGCCATTCAGACTGGACAGGCCGACGTAATGCTGGCGGGCGGCGTGGAAAGCATGAGCTTTGTGCCAATGAGCGGGCATAACCCTAGCCCCAACCCCGAACTGGTGGACATCCGCCCCGGCGCGTACATCGGCATGGGTATGACCGCCGAGAACGTGGCCGCCAAGTACAGCGTGAGCCGCGAAGACCAGGACAAGTTTGCCTACGCCAGCCACCAGAAAGCGGCAGCCGCGCAGGATGCGGGCAAGTTTGACGCCGAGATCGTGGCTGTGCCGGTTCGCAAGGACACCCTCAAAGGCACCAAAATCAAGTCCGAAACTGTGCAGTTTGACAAAGACGAACTGATTCGCCGCGACGTCAACCTGGAAGACATGGCGAAGGTGCGCCCCGCCTTCAAGCAGGGCGGCAGTGTTAGCGCGGCCAACTCTAGCCCGCTGAGCGACGGCGCGGCAGCCGTGCTGATGATGTCGGCAGAGAAGGCGCAGGAACTGGGCGTCAAACCCCTGGCGAAGTTCCTGGGCTTTGCGGTGGCGGGCGTCGCGCCTGAAATCATGGGCATTGGCCCAGTGGCCGCCGTCCCCAAAGTCCTCAAGCAATTGGGCCTGACCCTGGCCGACATTGACCTGATTGAGCTGAACGAAGCCTTTGCCGCGCAGTCGCTGGCCGTGATCCGCGAACTCGGCATCGACGAAAGCAAGCTGAACGTCAACGGCGGCGCAATAGCCCTGGGCCATCCGCTGGGCTGCTCTGGCGCGAAGCTGGCGACCACCGCGATTTACGAATTGCAGCGGCGCGGCGGCGGCAAGGCCCTGATTACCATGTGCATCGGCGGCGGCATGGGCGCGGCTGGGGTGATTGAGGTCTACCCGGCAGACGCTCAGGCAGCCGACTAAATTTCAATCTGAAAACCGGGAGCTGGCCTCAGTGTCGGCTCCTTTTTCGTCTCTTCTTGCTCCACACCGCTCAGTCCGTCTGTTGTTCCTCCTCGCGTCCGCTCGGAGTGATTCGGGAATGCACCAAATCAACCGGCAGTCCGTTTCAGATTCAACCCGAGCGGCACCCGAAAGGGGCCTGACCGCTGTCTTGGTCAAAGCGGCACCCAGGATGGGGCCTGACCGCTCCCGACTGCGGGCGAAATTGAGCGCAGGGTGTAGCAGGGGCTGCCGGGTACAGTTCGGGTCATCCGGGAAAAGCACCCAGATGATCTACACTTTTGCCAGCCGCCACCGCTCTTTATGCGGTTGGCGTGTTTCCAGGCTGCCCCGTTAAATTTGTAAACGCCTTACAAATCCTCAAGGGTAAGTCATGTGTGCGTCAGTTCTGACGAGCACAATGAGACCCATGAAAAAGACTCTACTGGCAGCGGTGGTCGGCCTCACGGGCGTTCTCGCAAGCTGTGGCGAAACGACCATTACCTGGGACGGCTATGGTTACTACGGCGATCCTTACGTTGGCTCGGGCCTTTCCTTGAACAGCATCAGTGCTTACGATACTAACTGGCACCTGAGCAGCGATATCAAGGATCAGAGTGGACGGATCATTCCAGCCACAACTGCCGTGATCTGTGACAACGCCACGACGATTACCACCTTCGACATTAACTGGAGTGGCTACATGCGCCAGGTCGGTCTGCAATTGAAGGGCCTCACTACAGGTAACTATAAAGACGCTGGCATCTATGACGTGAATTCCTCTGCCGGTTCCACCTCCGCTCAGATCAGCATTCGCCGTGGCCTTGCTCCGCTCAATGTAGCGCCTCAGAACGTTACGGTTAATCCCGTAAATGTGACCCCCAACGTGACCGTTAAGGGTTATACCTATGTGGCTGCCCAGGGTACTGATTCGGCTGGACGTTACAGCAATATAGTGACCAGTCAGTACTCTATTCCTGTCCTGAACTGTCAGTAAGCGTAAGTTTTAAGTAACTGCTCAGCACGAGAAGTCGAGTTTGGGTAAGACGCCACGAAAAACGTCAACTAAGCCAGTCCAAATGGATAG
>NZ_JAGLBG010000098.1 GCF_018260405.1 Deinococcus sp. | reverse complement strand
AACATACGGGTTTCGCGGTATGGAGCCGCAGGCGGTGTCTTCCCGACTGTGGCGGAATTTAGCGGAATCCGTATTACTTGCGTCCCAGGCCCGCGCCCAGTTGCAAAGGCGCGTCGAGCTTGATCCACAGGAATTCGTTGGCGTCCTTGACATCCTTGCCGCGCCCGCCGGTCGCCGGGTAGTTGTTGTCGTTGGCGACCAGAATGGTACGAGCGTCGAGCACGATGATGTTTTCAATGGTCACATACGGGAACTTGAACACGCCGCCCTGGGTGCTGGGCGCGAGGCCCTGCGGGTCGCTGATGTTCATCAGGTCGGCGACCTGCGTCTTCTTGAGGGTGCCGTCGGCATTGGTGGCCGCCATGTCCAGCAGGTAGACGCGCTTATTTTTGGCTGCGTCGCCCTGCGCCTGGTCGCGCTCCAGCACCAGCACCTGGTGGTCGTTGACGAAGGTCATGTCGCCGATGGAGTTGCTGGCGTCGTCCAGCGGGTAGCGCCCCACCAGGCTCCATTTCCGGCTGGCCAGGTCGAGGGCGTGCAGGCGAATCTGGCCGGGCAGGTCGCCCGCGACGGTCTTTTCCAGCAGGGCATAGATGGTCTTGCCGTCGGGCGAAATGTTGAAGCCCTCGAAGCCGCCGCTGCCGGGCAGATTGGCCGCGCTGGAACTGACGCCCTGCGAGAAGTCGGGGTTCTGGGGGCTACGCACAAACGGCGTGGTGTACTGCGCCGCCACCTTCGCGCCGGTCGCCGGAAAGTCGGTGAAAAAGCCGTCTACCCCGGCCCGCAGAAGCTGGCGCATCTCGGCCTCGGGGTCGTTTTTGTACTGGGGCAGCAGGTAGGTGGGTTCGCTGCGTAGCGTCCAGGTATGGATATACAGCCCGGCGGCGTGGGCGCGGCTTACCAGGTCGGTGGTCTGGCCCTTGTTGTCCACAATCCAGCGCTTGTAAGGTCCGACGCCGGTGGCGTAGCTGGCGATTTCCTTGAGGCCCGCGTCGCTGAGCATGTCCTTGGGGGTGCGCGTGTCGCCTGCCGCCAGCAGGTCGTAAGCGGGTTGGTCGTCGCTGTTGATCAGCTGGATCAGTGGGATATTCACGCCCGCTGCTGGCATAATCTTGGTCTTCAGTTCCTTGAGGTTGTTGACCTCGAAGGACTGGATAAACACCCGGTTGGGGTCGGTAAAGTTTTCCTTTTTCAGCGTGTCGATTAGCAACTGATTGATATCAAAGCCCGCCGCTTTCATGTAGCTGGGGTGCTTGGTCTCGGGGTAGATGCCGATTTTCTTGCCGGTTTTGGCCTCCACATTCTTCACGAAGGCGATAATTTCGGGCAGCGTCAGAATCTCGAATTGCCCGTCAAAGTTGGTGCCGCGCAGCTGGGGCAGGCGCTCGATGGCTTTGAGGGTCTTGAGTTCGGCCAGCGTGAAGTCGTTGACCCAGAAGCCGTACACGTCGTGACCATCGAGCTTGCCCATGCGGGCGCGGGAGGCAAATTCGGGGTGTTTGGCAACGTCGGCGGTGGCTTCCAGCACCTTGCCTCCCTGGTCCAGCGGCTTGTCCAGCGTCGCCAGCAGCGGCTCGTGACGGTCAATCAGCACCCCGTCCTTGCTAACCACCAGATCCGGCTCGATGAAATCCGCGCCGCCGTCCACCGCCGCCTGGTAAGAACCCAGCGTGTGCTCGGGGAGGGTGCCCGCGCTGCCCCGGTGCCCGATGACGATGGGGGCCTGACCCTTCAGCGTGGGCAGCCTGGCGAGGTTCGGGGTGGGCACCGGGGCTTCGAGCAGTTTGCCAGTGGCCGAAAAGTGCAGCACGTAAGGCCCGAACTCCTCACCCACCCAGATGGTGCCGTCGGGGGCAAGGGCGAAACCTTCCACGTCGAAGTCGGCCCCGGTGAGCAGGCGGTCGGTGGTGGCCTCGTTGACAATCAGCCAAGGCACTTTCTTGTCGGGGTCACTGAACTGGATAAAGCTTCCCACGTCCACCTTCTGCGCGGCACCCTTGGCGGTGCGGGGGGTCAGCTTGAAATTGCGAATTCTCAGCAGGTAGTCGGCGCTGTTGCTCTTTGCTCCGTAGCCGTTGTCGCTCATAAACCAGTAGCTGCCGTCGCTGCCGAACTGCACCGCCGAGAAGCCCTGTACCGGCTGGCTCTTGAAGCGGGCCGCGCCGCGCACGCCGTTACTCCACGCGCCGCTGGGGGGGCCAGCGTCGAAGGTGTCGGCAGGCAGTTCGGCCCAGCCCACCAGGGTGGCGGCCTGTGCGCCCAGGGTGACAGAAGTGAGGGTCAGGAGAGCCGTCAACAGTTTTTTCATTGTTCTCAGTGTGTCCGGAGTGCGTCAGGGCGCTGTGGCCCTAGCGTCAGGCTGCGGTCAGGCTCCCCAGTTAGGCCCCGTAGTCAGCAAAAACAGTGGCCTGGCGTAGAGCCCTTCTCTGCCAGGCCACCAGCCACTCACCGGGGAGCTTTGTGCTCAGAGCTATACGGATTCCGCTCCATTCCGCCACAGTCGGAAAATCGCCGTCTGTGGCTCCATACCGCGAAGGGGCGTATGCTGTTCCTACTCACATCCGCTCGGATTGATTCAGAACTGCACCGAATCAATCGGAATCCGTATTATTTATCTTCGGTCAGCGCAAAGCCCTTGCTGAACTGCTCCTGAAGCAGCGTGAACACGACCAGCGGCGGAATGATCGTCACGATTGCGCCCGCCATGACCGCGCCCCAGTCGGTCTGCCCGCCGACCTCGATCAGCTTACGTAGCCCCACCTGCACCACCTGTTTGTCGTCCTGCTGCATGATGACCAGCGGCCAGATGTACTGATCCCAGGCATACACAAACTGGATGACCGCCAGGGCGCCCACGGTATTCCAGCTCATCGGCACCAGAACGCTGGTCAAAAAGCGCAGCGGGCCGCAGCCGTCGATGCGGGCCGCGTCGGCCAGGCTGGTCGGGATGTTCATAAAATGCTGGCGGAACAGAAAAGTCCCGGTCGCACTCGCCAGAAACGGAATGATGATGGCCTGATAGGTGTTGGCCCACTGAAGGTCGCGGCTGACCAGATCGAACAGCGCGATGATAAGCACCTCGGTCGGCAGCATCAGCGACAGCAGCACTAGCGCGAAGGCTACTCCCTTGAGCGGAAAGCGGAAGTACACGAAGGCGAGCGCGGCCAGCAGCGACAGCACCGTTTTGCCTACAGTCACGCACACCGACACAAGCAGGCTGTTGAGCATGTAGGTGCCCAGGTGCGCTTTGGTCCAGACGCTTGTCAGGTTGTCTAAGAAAGCCCCGCCCGGCAGCAGTTTGGCGCTCATCACGTCGCTGGACACCTGCGTGGCCTTGATAACGGCAAAGATCAGCGGGGCACCAACCAGAAACACGGCGATGCACAGCGCGAGGTGGGTCACCCAGTCGTTGCGCTTTTTCAGGCGACCTGCGCCGCTCCGGGTCAGTGGTTTAATGGCCATAGTGCACCTGCTTTTCGCCCGTGCGGAACTGAATCCAGCTGATAAAGCCCACCATTGCCAGCATCAGGGCCGCCTGGGCCGCCGCCGCTCCGGTCTTGAAGTTCACGAAGCCGTCTTGGTACAGCTGGTAGACCAGAAAGGTCGTGATTCCGGCGTTGTGGTAGTAAGGCCCACCTTTGGTCAGGATGTCGGTCAGCGCAAAGGAATCGAACAGTGCCGAAACCACGTTGGTAAAGACCAAAAAAAAGGTGATGGGGGTCAGCAGCGGAAAGGCCACCCGCCAGAAAATCTGCGCCGGGCTTGCGCCGTCGATCTCGGCGGCTTCCATTACGTCGCCGGGCAGGTTCTGAATACTCGCCAGATAAAAAACGATGTTATACGCCAGCCCTTTCCAGACGGCGGCCAGCGTGACCAGCCCAAAGGCCAGAAAAGGGTCGTCGAGCCAGCGCGGTTTGACATGGAACAGGCTGCCCAGAATCTGGTTGACCACGCCGATCTCGGGGTTAAACAGAAAAAGCCACAGCGTTCCGGCAATCGCGGGACTCAGGGCGTAGGGGTAGATCAGCAGTAGGCGGTAAGTCTTGGCGCCGCGAATGGGGCGGCTCGCCAACCACGCCAGTGCCAGCGAAAGCAGCAGCCCGGTACTAACCGTCAGTAGCATAAAAATCAGGGTTTGCAGCGCGACCTGCTGGTAAGCTTTGCTTTGCAACAATTCGGCAAAGTTGGCAAGCCCCACGAACTTCTCGGTGCCCAGAATCACGTTGGCGCGGTAGGCCGCCAGCTTCAGGGTTCTCAGCGCAGGCAGATAGATAAACACCGCCAGAATAGCCAGGGTCGGCAGCAAAAACACCCAGGGCAGCGCGCTTCCCCTGAACACAGCGCGTTCGTCGGTAGAAGCAGCGGTAGCCGTGCGGACGGGTTGGGTCATGAGGCTCCTTTTGGGGTCGGGTATAGCGGTGCCTGCGGCGTTCCTGAACCCTCTTTAAATCCCAAATCCGCATCCGGGTACAGGATGCGGACTGGGGTTATGGCGGCAGGCAGCTGGGATGGGGTGGAGGGTCAGGGAACATGACCGCGCCGGATCCAGCCGACCACAGTGGAAAGTCAATGCTGTGGAAAGTTAATGCACAGAAGAATCAATAAACTGGAGAGTCAATAAACTGAAGGGTCAATAAGAAGACTGGTGTGGAGTGCGGGCGCAGAGCGGGCCAGTTTTGGTTCCCTTTGCTCTAGCACCCCCGACCCTATACGAACTGCCGTCTGTTTCGTTGACCACTCGGCAATAAGCCGGGTTGCCAACTCTACGCCCGGAGTCCGCATTACCCGTTTACTTGAAGTTGGCGTTGTACTCGTTTAGAGCTGCGTCGGCGCGGGCCTTGGTGTCTTTCAGGGCGTCGGCCACGGGGGCGCCGCCCAGCACTTTCTGCACGCCTTCTTCCATGATCTTGCGGGTCTGGATGGCGGCTCCGTTCAGGCCGCCCGCCGTGGCGGGGCTGGGCACGGTTCTGACCAGCTGGTTGAAGGCGACCAGTTGCAGCGGGGTCTGGGTAAACCAGTTCTGTTTACGCAGCAGGTCAATCGAGCTGTTGCGCACGGGGTAATAGCCGGTCAGCTTGTGCCAGTCGGCCATGTTCTTGGTATTGGTCAGGTAGAGCGCGAAGTCCAGCGCGGCCTCGGCCTGGGGCTTGCTGATACTCTTGGGGATCCACAGGCTGGCCCCGCCAATGACCACACCGTTGCGCTTGGTGCCGTCTGGAATAGGCAGTACGCCCACGCCCACGTCAAAGCCGTTCTTTTTGGCAGCGTCGCGGATGTTGCCGATATCTGCCGTCGAGGTGATGTGGAACACGTCCTTGCCCTGGGTAAAGATGGCGTCCGAGCCGTCCCAGTCTTCCAGTTTGCCGCTGTAGGTGTACCAACCGCTGTCGTTCATGGTCTTAAAGAAGCTGAAAATATTGTTGGCAGCGGGCGTATCGAGGTTGATGCTGGTGGCGCGGGCCTGGCGACCGTTGCCGTTGTTCAGGAGCGGCGCACCCTGCTCGGCCATCCACTGCTCGATAAACCAGCCGTTCAGGCTCATGCCGAAGCACTTGGCCCCGATCTTGGCGGCGTCGATCTTGACGCAGGCTTTTTGTATAGCCCCGAAGGTGGTGGGGGGGTTTTTGGGGTCCAGACCCGCTTTTTTCATCAGGTCTTTGTTGAAGTACAGCACCGGCGAAGAGCTGTTGAAGGGCAGGCTGTTGACCTTGCCGCCGATGGTGTAGTAATTGATGACCGGCTTAATGTAGTCGTTAAAATCCACGTTCTTGATGCTGCTGACAGGCTGGAACATGCCGCTGTCGAGGGCGAGCTGGCTGCCCACTTCAAAAATCTGCACGAGGCTGGGCGCCTTGCCCTGGCGTCCGGCAAGAATGGTGGCCTGGAGGCTGTCGTTATAGCTGCCCTTGTAGCTCGGCACGATCTTGACGCTGGGGTGGGCCTTGTTGTACTCGTCAGCGCGGGCCTGAATCCAGCCGCCGCGCTTGGCGTCGCCCATCGAGTGCCAGAATTCTACGGTGGTTTGTGCGGCGGCCTGTCCTGCTGCGCTGGCCAGAACCAAAATCAAGGTCAGTTTTTTCATGTGACTCCTTAGTGACGTAAACAGACTGACGTTTACCTTCAGCCGTCATGTCTGCTGAAGTTATGAGTAAATGATCAGTTGGTTGTCAGGCGTTCTAGTCTGATGAAGGAGGCGCGGGCCAATCCCAGAGTTTTGTGGAAATGTCAGCTGCGGCCCTTTAGCAGTTTTTGCGGGTAGTTGCCGATCAGGGCGTCTACTCCCAGGGCGATCAGTCTGGCGACCTCGGCCTCGTCATTCACCGTCCAGGTATTTACGCGCCAGCCTCCCGATTTAGCCTGCTTCATCAGCCCCGTATCAATCAGATGAAATCTCGGGTGCAGGGCCACGGCCCCGGTGCGCTCCATCACTCGCCCGATCAGGTCGAGGTCGCCGCAGCGAAAGGTGTGCTCAAACAGAAAACCGCGCTCGATCTCGGGGGCGTGTTGCCGCGCCGCGTCGAGCACCAGTGGGCTAAAGCTGCTGACAATCACCCGTTTTTCAAAGCCGCGCTCCTGGATGGCGTCCAGCGTGCGGGCCACGCGGTCATCGGGGCGGCGTTCCTCGGCCTTGATCTCGACATTTACATAGGCCGTGTGACCCGCCATCCAGTCGAGCATGTCGTTCAGTGTCGGAATGTGTGGGGGCAGCTCGGCTCGGCGCAGTTGGGGTAGTCGCCGTCTGTCCGGCAGATGGGGGTCGTGGTGCATGACCAGCGTACCGTCGGCCAGGCGGCGCACATCGACTTCTACGCCGTCTAGTCCGGCGTCCAGCGCGGCCTGATAACTGGGAAGCGTGTTTTCGGTGAACTGATGCGGCGAGCCACGGTGTCCGAGCAGCAGAGGAGACATGGGCCTGAAGATAGGGGCAATCTGTCAGGAGGCGGGTTACTGGGCCTCTACTGTTAAGCCTCTGTATGTCTGCCACATGACTTTTAGGCGTTACCCTGTAGCTATGGCGAATCTCGGCTCCTCTACAGTGATGCTCACGGGTGCGGGCGGCGCACTAGCAACGGCAATAGCCCAGGAACTTGAAGATGCGGGCGCACAGATGGTGCTGGTCGGGCGCGGTGAGTCGCTGGCCCGCGCCGCCGACCGCTTTCCGGCCACCGAGGTGATCGACGTCGATCTGACCGACGAGGGCAGTGTCGAGCAGCTCCGTAAGGTCAAGGTAGACACCCTCATTCACACGGTCGGGGCCTGGAGCGTGCAGGACGTTCAGAAGGCCACCATCGACCAGTACCGCGCCATGTTCGACGAAAACATGCTGACCCTGTTTCACGCCGTTCAGGGCGTCTTGCCCAGCATGCTGCGCCAGAAAGACGGCATGATTATGGGAGTGAGTGCGGGGCAAGCAGCGCAGCTCAGCGGTCCCAAGTCGGCGCTGTATACCGCGAGTAAGGCGGCGGTGAGCGCGTACATTCTCAGCCTGCACGATGAACTCAAGGCCAAAGGCGTGCGCGGCTGTGTGCTGTACCCCATGGGAGCCATTGACACGCCCGAAAACCGTGAGGAAGGCATGAAGTGGGAAACCATGATCGACCCACGCGGTCTGGCCAAAACGGTCGCCCATGCCCTCACCCGCCCAGACCGGGCACATATTACTGAGATCAAGGTCTACCCTGACGAAGACTAACAATTGATCCAGTGGTCAGTAAAGAGGGGCGGACTGCCGGAGTAATTCGATTCTGCTGTGGATTGTCCGGCTCGGCCATGGTTCGGACGGTGTAGTTACTCAGCACAATGAACACGACGAAAAACCGCTTCTGGGTAAGTTTGGTAGTTGGTTGGAACTATGCCCGACACCACTGAAATGGGAGCGTCTGGGGCTTATCCCCGGACGTGTCAAAAGAGCTCCCACTCGAAAGTTTCGTCTGTCAGAACCCCGCCTGTCCACTCCAACACCGCGCTCAGCAGGGCAACATCAAGCTCCGCAGACGATACGGGCCTTACCACCGACGACTCCTC
>NZ_JAGLBG010000097.1 GCF_018260405.1 Deinococcus sp. | reverse complement strand
ACCCGCGCACACGATCCCGAAGCCTTCAATTATCTGCAAGCCCCCGAACTCGACGAGCTGACGCGCACGCTGGGCTGGACTCTGGACATTCACGCCGAGTACGCCGCTCTAGGGCGTGAGGGTATGACCAGTGGCCTGGGTATACGCTGGCTACCGGGGCGCAGCGTGTTCAGCGCCGCCGCGCTGCTGCTGCTGAACGCCGTGCGCCGCGAAGTAGAGGCCCGCACGCTGACCCCCGACCCCGCCGGGCGGCTGACCCTCTCGCGTACCCGGCTTTATACGCTGCTGGATACCGTTCGCGCCGACTACCGCGCCCGCTGGGGCGAAACTGGCAAGAAGCACAGCACCGAGAAGCTGCTCGACGAGGTGCTGGAGCTGTGGCGGCAATGGGGTGGTATCGCCAGTCAGGACGAATCCACGCTGACGCTGGAGCCTCATCTGGCGCGGTTTTTTGCTGCCTACGAAGATGAGGGCGCGGCGCAGGTGGTCAGGCGGGGCGGGCGGCGACGCAAGGGGGAATGAGGTTGGACAGTTACCTGGGTCTGGCAAAAGCGCCCAAACCCACTCCACTTCCGCCCAGAACTCCTTACCAGCGTGGTCGTTCTACCTTGTGTCATAGGCCCTTGCCCCAGCGCCGCGCTATTATCCGGGTATGACGCTTTTTTCCGTTGAGGACGTGCAATCTGTCCTTGCGCGGCCCATTAGCTGCCTCACGCCCTCGCGCCTGATTCTGGTCAATTACTGGCTGTATCCCATTCAGATTTTTCATTTCGTGCAGGGGCGGCTCTTCTTGACCGGGCATAACGGCTCCGGCAAGTCCACGGCACTCACGGCGGCGATCACCATGCTGCTGGACGGCGATTCCAGCCCGGCCCGCCTTGACCCCTTCGGCGGTACGCGGCGGCAGTTGCGCTACTACCTGCTGGGCGGCCCCGACGCCGGGTTTCAAGAACGCGGGCGGCGCTCGTATCTGGCGCTGGAATTTCGCACGCCAGAGGGCGAGTATCAGACGATTGGCCTGGGCCTGAGCGCCACGGAGGGCAGCGCCAACATCGGCAAATGGGGGTTTTGGCTGGATGGGCGAGTGATGATCGGGGGCGGCCTGGATCTGGTCGAGGATGGCCAGCCGCTAACCGAGCGGGCGCTGCGCGAAAAAGTCACGCGCTGGGAGGGCACCAACGGGAGCAGTGGTGGCGAATTCGCTTCTGGGCAGGGCGAATATGCCAATGTGGTGCGGCGGCGGATTTACGGCGCGTCCGAGCGCGATTTTCAGGACACGCTGGACTTGCTGCTGACCATTCGCGGTAGCAAACTGGGGCGCGAGGTGCGGCCCGCCCAGATTGCCGAGCTGCTGCGGCGTTCGCTGCCGCCGGTGTCAGCGGGGGTGACGGCCAAACTCGCCGAGGGCATCGAACGCCTCGACCGCCACGCCCAGCGCCTGCAACTGCTGGACACCCAGACCGAGGCGGCCCGCAGCGTGGCGCAGGCCAACTTCACGGCCGCGCTGACCAGAGCGCGGTTTGAAGCTGGACGCCGGGCCGCCGCGCAGGGCCGATTTGACGCTGCCCAGAGCGAACTTTTGGCGACCCAAAGCGAGGAAACCACGCTGGGCCAAACGCTGGCCGGGTTGCAGGCCCAGGAGCAGGAGCGCAGCCGCGTGGCCCAGACGCTGCGGGTAGAGCTGGATACGGTAGAAGCTCAGATTGGTGGTCAGGAAAATATTCTGGGCCAGAAAGAACGTGAGCTGAATAATGTGCGGAACACGCTGGAGCAGAACCGCGCCCGCATCCGCACCGAGAAAGCCCGTGAGGAACGCACCGGGGCACGCCGCGCCGAAGTCTACGCCGCCCGCGAGGCCGATGCCCAGGCCCTCAACGCCGCGCAAAACGCCCTGAACGCCCGCAACTGGTGGCAGGACGAAAGCAGTCTGGAGGCCCGCGCCGCCGCCCTGGATAGGGCCGAGGCCGCCCTGAAGGTCTACGAACGCGACACCGAACGCCTCACCGAGCGTCAGACCGCCGCCGCCCATGCTGGCGAACGCGCCGAGGCCGCCCGCCTGAGCCTAGAGGAAAAAACTGCCGCGTTAGAAACCGTGCTGACCGACACTGCCGCCGAACTGCTGGCCCGCGCCGGGGCGCTGGATGTTCCAGAAGACGCCCTGAGCGCCTACCGCCTGACTCTGGAAACGGCGGTGGAACCCGGCGAGGCGTGGCCCGCGCTGGCCGAACTTGCGGCGCTCAGATTGACCGAGTTGCGCGGTACCCAGGCCGAGGCCCGTGACCGCGTGCGCGACCTGCAAGCCGAGCAGGCTGACCTGCAAGCCCGCACCGACGCGTTGCACGCTCAGGCCGGGGCCATACCGCCGCTGCCCGCCGCCCGCGCCCTGGCCCTGGCTGCACTAGCGCGCGCCGGAATCGCGGCGCGGCCCTTTTATACGCTAGTTAAACCGCGTGGCAGCGCACCAGAAATGGGGGCGGCAGAGTTGGGCGGCATTGAAGGCGGCCTGCTGGCGTCCGGGCTGCTGACCGCGCTGGTGGTGCCGGAAGCTCAGCAGGCTCAGGCGCTGGGGATTCTGGCCAAAGAGGGACTGTCCGACGCCCTCCTGGTGCCCGCCAAAAAAGTCAAAGGCAACCTCGCGGCGCTGCTGGAACCCGAAGACGATGCCCCCGCCGAGGTGGCCGCGTTGCTGGCGGGCATCTCCAGCGACCCTGCTTCCTCCAGCCCCGCCAGCTTTAATGCCAGCCACTGGCAAAACGGCCTGCTGACTGGCTCGGCTACCGACCAAGGCGTGCGCTACCTGGGGGCGGCGGCGCGCGAAACCGAGCGGCAACGGCAACTGGCGCTGTTCGCCGAGGGGATGGAAGTGGTGGCCGACAGTCTGGACACGGCGCAGGGCGTTCTGAGCGGGCTGAACGCGCAATTGGCGCAGCTGGACAGCGACGTGGCCTTTTTGCGTGACGCGCCCGAACTGTCCAGAGTGCGCCGCGCCGCCGCCCGTGAGCGCGACGAGGCCCGGCAGACCCTTTCTTTGCGTTCGGAGGCCCATGAGGCCGCGCTGGACGACCTGCGCGAAGCTCAGACGCGGGCCAAAGGAGCCGCCGACGCGCTGGCAACGGCTTTTGCGCCGCTTGACCTTCCCGACGCCGCCAGCCGAGCGAGCCTGAACGCCGCGCACAGCGACCACCGCGCCGCGCAGAGCGAGTGGAGACAGGTCGGCACGCTGCGCGAACGGCTGGCCCGCGCCGCGCAGGACATTGAGACCCTGACCGAGCAGCTGGCTGAACACGCCCAGGCCACCGCCGACCTGGAAGCCGAGCGCCACACCCAGGAGGCCGCCCGCGACGCCCTGGCCGCGCAGCTGGTGCGGCTGCGCTCCGAGCTGGACGCGCCCGACGCCGCCAAGCTCCGCGCCCGCCTGAACGAACTGCGCCAGAGTGACCGCGAACTGGAACGCGCCGGACGCGAGCTGGTGCGTGGGCTGACCGCAGCGCAGGAGCGGCTGCGCTTTGTGACCGAGCGCCTCCCCAGCCTGCTGACCGTTGCTGCCGACGCTCAGGCCGCCCTGGAGACGGCGGTCAGCACCTTACAAGCCGCCCGCGCTGCCCACCCGCGCCTCTCGGAAGAAGCCGCGCCCGACTTGTCTGTCAGCGCCAGTGAGAGCGACGTGAAAGCCGCCGAGTACGCCCTGCGCGACACTTTTGACCGCGCCCGCCCACAGCTGGAAGCGCCCGAAAGTTACCACCCGCACTTTGCCCCGGCTGGCCCGCGCTTTCACTTGCAGGGCGAACAGGCCACCCCTGACGCGCTGCTGGCGCACCTGGAAGTTGAGCTGGACGCCGCCCGCCAGCTGCTCACCGACGAGGAAGCGCAGGTGTTCCACAACGAACTGATTCGGGAACTGGTGGAGGAACTGGACAGCAAGCAGCGTCAGGCGCAGGCGTGGGTCAAGAATATCCGCCGCACGCTGGAAGACCTGCACTTTCACGACGAGCGCCTTGACCTGCAAAGCCGCGTGCAGGCCGCAGAAAACAGTGAGTCCGGTGCTCTGTCGGCACTGATTGATGCCCGGATAGACCCCGCCCATCAACCCGAAAGCTGGTGGCAGGCGGTGCGCGACGAGGTGCGTAGCATCGTTCACACCCTCCAGGCGCGGCCCAATCCCGAGCAGTCCTTCGCGCAGTCGCTGGAGCGCACGCTGGATTACCGCGAGTGGCTGCACTTTACCTTCCTGAGCGTCACGCCCAGCGGCAGGCGCGAAATCACCGACCGCACCTTTGCCCAGCGCAGCGGCGGCGAACGCAGCGCCGTGCTATACACCTTTTTGTTCGCGGCGCTGGCGGCCCGGTTTGACCAGCTGGGGCCGCGAACACCGCGCCTGATTGGGCTGGACGAAGCCTTCGCGGGCATGGATTTGGCGAATATCGGGGCGCTGTACCGCATCATGGACGAGCTGGCGCTGTCGTGGATTGCCACCAGCGAGCGCCGGATCGACCTCTCGCCGCAGCTGAGCGCCGCCGCAACCTACCAACTGATTCGGGTGGCGACGCCGCAGGGCAGCAGCGTGGGCAGCCTAGCGTATGTCTGGGACGGCAAAACGGCGCATGAGGGCCGTAAATTTGGAATGGAGGAATAGATGTTTTTACAGCGTGCAACCACAAATCAGCCACTGAAATTAGAGCCTGAACGCTCTAGCGAACTGGGCGAGAGTCTGCGGTCAATGGGCGTCACCCTATCGCTTCACGAACTGGACGGCTACGCCACCGGCCTGAAGGTCGCGCAGGGAGCCGTCTCGCCGGAAGCCGTCTTCGCTAGCCTTGTAAGTGCCAGCCCCGAAAAGGCCAGCCCCGAAAGTGACAGCCCCGGAAATGACAGCCCCGGAAGCAAGCCATCAGATTCACTGCTGGCGCATCTGAAGCAAGAAATCTCAGGCCAGTTCCACCCCTTTGAGCAGCCCGACGACTTTATCCGCTGGGTCAGGGGGCTGGCGAAAGCCCTGGGGAAGCGGCCCGCCGACCTGATGGCCCTGCTCAAGAGTTCGCGGCAGGAGGCGGCAACGGTGGCCCTTCACTGCATGGCCCTCAGCGACACGGTGGCCGAGGCCGATATGTTGGCCCTTACCATCGGCCCCAACCTGCGGCGTGACCTGGCCGCCGACCTGCGGCGCAGGAGCCTGTCGGAACTGGCGGCCATGCAGGCCGCGTTTGTCGCCGCGCTCCGGCAGGCTTACCGCGAGGGGTTACCCGAAACAGATGACACCGACGTTCTGAGACTCGGCGGCAGTGGGGCCTTGCAACAACTGATTATGAGCGTTCCCCAGACTGGCCGCCCGACTATCCGCCGCGAGGGCAAGAAAATCCTGCCCAATGCGCCCTGTCCGTGTGGCAGCGGCAAAAAGTACAAGAAGTGTTGCGGGGCAGTTCAGACCGCTTGAAAACGGCCCTCGCCGCTCTTGCCGCGCATGGCCTGCGCCCGGTGCTGGAAGCCGCGCTGGAACGCTATAAACGCACCGGTGAACTGGGCCGCAGCCGCCCCGCCCTGACCCCTGCCGACTGGGAAGCCCTGTCGCGCCTGACCGGGGGCAAGGCTGGCCCGCCGCTGGATTTGGCTGTGCTAGACGAGGCTTTGCGCCGCAGCAGCCACGGGGTCAGCCTGCCCGAACTCCTGACCGAACTGAACGGCGGCCCCATCCGCGTGCAGCGGCAGGAGCGCGAGGCTTTTGCTACCGCGTGGATTGCCGTGCTGGAACAGGTAAGTGACACGGGCTGGCGCGAGGTTTTGCGCGGAGGCGAGGGCGGCGCGAACCTGCTACAAAAGGCCATCAAAGGTGGGTCAGAAGTAGCCCTGACCGTGCAAACCGTCGCGGCAGCCCTGGCCCTGGCCCGCGCCGAAACGCTCAGCTTTCCCCTGCTGGCCGCCAGAGTCACCGGCAATGCTCACGCGCTAGACGATGACCAATTGGCAGGAAAAGTCTTTCGCGCCGCTGCCGATCGCCTGGGTGTTCCCCGACCGGAGCGCGACGGCGTAAGCAGCGTAGCCCTGTGCGCCAACCTGTGTGGCCCCGACTGGCTGACGGGCGCGGCGGGGCATACGCTGGCGCTGCCGCTGCGCGAGGTGCAACAATTGACGGGACTGTATGCGCCCACCAACCGCGTTTGGGTGCTGGAAAACCCCAGCGTCTTTGAGGCCCTGCACGCGGCCCACCCACAGGCTCCCCTGATCTGCACCAGCGGGCAACCCGGCGCGGCGACCACCGAACTGCTGCGGCGCTTGCCTCTGAGCACCACGGCCTTTTTAAGCTGCGACCTGGACGTGGGCGGGCTACGTATTGCCTCTTTTTTGCGGCGCAGTATTGCCCTCCACTGGCAACCGTGGCGTATGGACGCCCAGGCTTATGCGCTGGCCTGCACACGGGGAAAGGTGGCGCTGAATGGGGCGCTGGCGGGTTTCACTGACTTCCCCGAACTGCTTGCGGCCATGAAGGCGGGCGGCGTGGGCGCACATCAGGAAAACCTGCTGCCTGAACTGCTGGCCGATTTGGCCGAGTGTCCCGGATAACCAACCCCTACGTTTTGAGTTTGGCAGAACTGGCCCTACGCTGGGATTATTCTATGAAACCTCTTGCCGACCTTCTCCAGACCACCGATTTTACCCGCCGCCATATTGGGCCGAGCGAGGCGGAACAGGCTGAAATGCTCAAGGCCCTAGGCGTGTCCAGCCTGGAAGAACTGTCTAGAACTACCCTCCCAGACGCCATTCAGTTTAACGACGCCCTGACGACGGGCGACGCCGTGACCGAAGCGCAGGCATTGGCCGACCTGAAGGCCGTGGCCCAGAAAAACAAGGTGTTCCGCAGTTATATCGGCATGGGGTACTACGGCACGCACGTTCCTGGTGTAGTTTTGCGCAACATGCTGGAAAACCCTGGCTGGTACACCGCCTACACGCCTTATCAGGCCGAGATTTCGCAGGGCCGACTGGAAATGCTGCTTAATTTTCAGCAGACCGTGCAGGACATGACCGGAATGCCCATCAGCAACGCCAGCCTGCTGGACGAGGCCACCGCCGCTGCCGAAGCGATGACCCTGGCCAAGCGCAGCAGCAAGAGCAAGAGCAACGTGTTCTTTGTGGCCGACAACGTTCACCCGCAGACGCTGGACGTGGTGCAGACCCGCGCCCAGTACTTTGGCTTTGAGGTGCAGACGGGCCACGCGGACCATGTCCCGGCTGAGGCTTTCGGCGTGCTGGTGCAGTATCCCGGCACGCACGGCGAACTGCTGAACCTAAAGCCCATTGCCGACAAGGCCCACGCGGGCGGCGCGGCGCTGATTGTCGCCACCGACCTGCTGGCCTGCGCCCTGCTGACTCCTCCCGGCGAACAGGGAGCAGATATCGTTGTCGGCAGCGCCCAGCGTTTCGGCGTACCTGTCGGGTTTGGCGGGCCACACGCGGCGTTCCTGGCCTGCCAGAAGGGCTTCGAGCGCTCCATGCCTGGGCGCGTCATTGGCGTGAGCAAGGACGTAAGGGGCCGCACCGCCCTGCGCATGGCGATGCAAACCCGCGAGCAGCACATCCGCCGCGAGAAGGCCACCTCCAACATCTGCACCGCGCAGGCGCTGCTGGCAAATATGGCCGCCGCCTATGCCGTCTACCACGGGCCAGAAGGGATTAAGACCATTGCCGAAAGAGTGCATAGGCTGACGGGGATTCTGGCGAAGGCGCTGAATGACGCCGGACTCAAGACGAATGAAACCTTCTTCGACACGCTGACCTTTGACGGCGGGCAGGACATCCAGAGCCGTGCCGAAGCGAAGGGCATTAACTTCTGTGTGCAGGGCGACAAGGTCGGCATCAGCCTGGACGAAACCGTGACCGTGCAAGACCTCGCAGACATCACCGAAGTGGTGACGGGAAAAGCTGCCGACGTGCAAAAGCTGGACGCCGAAGCGGTGGACGGCGTCCCCGCCGACCTCAAGCGCACGTCCGACTTCCTGACGCACCCAGTGTTCAACACGCACCACAGCGAGCACGCCATGCTGCGTTACCTCAAGCAACTG
>NZ_JAGLBG010000096.1 GCF_018260405.1 Deinococcus sp. | reverse complement strand
AAGGTCAGGAGCCGGGGCGCAAAAGATTCCAGAGGGGAAGCAGGTCAGGCCGCGAGGTCGGGCGACGAGTCGAGAGGCGGGAGTGAACACCAGCAGACCAGAGACCGGAGCTGGACACGGAGCTGGACAGGTGAGTGAGGTCAGACCGTGAGACCGAAGGGGCGGAGCCGGACACCAGACACCAGGGCCGAGCGGGTGAGGCGCAGGTCTTCAGTCCGGGCACGGGGTCAACAACCGAAAAGATTCCCGAAGGGGGGGGCAGATCAGGGAGGACGGCACGGCAGCGGGCGGCGAGCGGAGAGGCGAGGCCACAGGAAGGCCAGCAAGGCCCCCCCGATAAGCGGAGTGGGAACGAGTTCAGGCCGGGCACGGCGAGGCCCGGAAACGGGCAGGCATGAGGCCGGGCAGAGCACGCGGGGCAGAATGAGCGGGCGACGTGGGAAAAGTTGGGGCAGGGCAGACAAGTGACGGGGGGAGAACACGCCCCCCTGGCTTGTGAAATTTTTCAAGCAAATACTCATGTATTCTTTCATTCTTTCATTTATAAAAATTCGCGATTGAAGTAGGATGGAAAGGCTCTTGCGACGCTCGGTGGGGAGTCAGCGTGGCGACATTGCACGGCGCACCCTGATCTTGGGCTAGATACTCTCTCATACACTCATACATTCATGAAAGAATTTGTTGAGTATTTTGCTGAGCAATTCTTTGCGCAAGGACTGTGTCCTCTCCGCCGTCTGCGATATTGATGTGGCAACCCCGCAGCTCAGCCGTAGCAACTACCTTGATAGGATTACTAGACTCACTCATATATTCTTTCACTCATTCTTTCACGAATGAAAAAATGACAACAGGAGTGTAAACATATAGACTTTCAGTATGGCAGCCAAGAAACCATTCGTTGTTGCACTCACGTCCCTCAAAGGTGGAGTGGGCAAAAGCACCCTCGCCGTCAACCTTGCGGGTGCACTCGCGCTTAAAGGCAAAACTGCCTTGCTGGACGCCGACTCTGCTATTCAGACCAGTAGCGGCTGGGTGCAGCGGGGAAACCTCAAGGTCACGGCCCTTAAAGAGGGTGAGGCGATTCCACAGGGCATCCGCTACCTGGTCGTAGACACGGAGGGCCGCCCAGCCTTGGACGACATCGTCAACTTGACCAAATCAGCGGATGTCGTTCTGATCCCCACGGCTCCTAACAGTGTCGAAGTGGAGGCAACTGGCCGACTGCTCACGCAACTCGTAGCCGCTGGTGGCGATATGGAGCGGGTGCGCGTCGTCATCACTAAGGCCCAGCCTGTGGGCACCGTGGGGCAGGCCGCACGCGATGAACTGCGGGCTGCCGGATTTCCAGTCTGTGAGACAGTCATCCGCCGTTATACCGCGCACGAGCGAGCGCATGAGCAGGGTGTACTGGTCAAGGACGCCTCCGACGCACGCTCTGAAAATGCCTGGGCTGACGTGCTGGGTCTGACTGTGGAGGTGTGCTGATGGCAACGCCCAAATCTCGTTTCAGCTCCTTTGTTACCGCTCCAAAAGACGTGCCAGAAGAGAAAAAACCAGCAAGGCCACAGAAGGACCAGGAAGCCCCCTCGGAAGTGTTGCCCAGTGTGTTGCCCCTCATGACAGCAATTCCGGCAGCCCCAGCTAAAGAAGAACGGCGAGCTTTCAGTACCCGAATCAAGCCATCCCAGAAATCAATGCTCGACGGGTACGTCATGGATCTCAAGCGGGCGGGGTGGCCCGTTAGCCAGGAAGCGGTGCTTGAAGAACTGCTCCATGCTTTGGAGAGAGATGAGGCATTCCGGGCAGAGGTGACCGCGCGGCTCATGAAAGTGGGGCGCTGATATCCTGCGAACCCTGTAGTTCTGCTAAGTCCTGTTAGCATAACCCTAGAAGTCATCTCACCAATTTCAAATATTCTGACCAGATTTTTCTATAAACTGGTTGAAACGGAGGTTCTATGACCAGAATCTGGAAATTGGAGGAAGCTAAGTCTCAACTTTCTCAACTGGTGCGTGACGCGGAACTGGAACCCCAGGTCATTACCCGTCATGGCAAAGCGGTCGCGGTGGTGAATGGTGTGAAAGAAGAAAGCGAACTTCCCCATAAGGTCAGTGCGCTGAGTGCCCTGCTGGGAAACTTCGATTTCAGCGATATGCCCGAAGAAGACCTCTTTGAACGTGACCGTACTTCAGACCTGCGGGATCTGACATTGTGACTCCAGTTCCCACAGTCAGGTTGCTTCTGGATACCAACGTCGTCAGCGAAGTGACCAGACCAAAGCCTTCTGCGAGCGTTCTCGCCTATTTATCCCTGTTGGAGCAGTCACAGACCTTTCTCAGTCTGATAACCGTGGGAGAAATCGAGCGGGGCATCTTGCAGGTAGAACACCCTGCCCGCGCCATCAAACTTCGCAACTGGCTCGATGGTCAGCTTTTGCCTCAGTACACTGGAAGGGTTTTACCACTCGATGAAATGGTGATTCGACGCTGGGGAGAACTGATGGCACTTCCTGCGGTAAGGGCACGGACAGGCTTAGCCATAGATGCGTTGCTGGCTGCTACCGCCAGTGTCCACCGACTGACTCTGGTCACGCGCAATGCGCGTGATTTTGGGGTATTCCCCATAACAACTTATGATCCCTGGGGGTATTCCGTTGGAGAACAGTCATCATGACCCTGGCAATTTACGAGGGCGACACTCTTTCTGGAGCCAGACGATGGAGTGAGCTGGAGACAGGGGAGAGGAGACGCCGGGCTGTCCTGGCCGCTCAGGGGTATGAGACTGGCGAACTGTGGTCTCTGACCGAGGCCTATACCTTTTTGTATGGGGGCGCTGGGGCTGGAATGTCTCCCCGAACAGCCCGTGCTTACCGTGAAGGAATTGTCCGCTTTCTGGCTCATGCTCAGCTTCGGACGGTCAATCTACTGCGGCCTGGGCGAGATGCTGGAGCCGTCTACGTCCGCAGTCTGGAAACGGAGGGACTCAAGCCTGCGAGTGTCCGCGTTCACCTCGCAGCGGCCCGTGCCCTGTTTCGGGCTTTGCGCTGGGCCGGGGTCACGGAGGCTGACCCTTTCAGCGATGCTCGGCCCATGAAAGATAAGGTGGCCGCATGGGATAAGCGGTCTCCCTACCCCGAGGATGAGGTTAGCGCTTTGCTGAGTCACGCTCCACTGCGTGACCAGGTGCTGATTTTGCTTTGTGCTCACGGCGGTCTACGAATCAGCGAGGCATTAGGCCTGAAATGGGAAGATTTGCAAACTCAGTCCTTGCTGGTGCAGCGGGGCAAAGGCGGGAAAAGTAGACGGGTAGTACTCTCTGGCACGCTAGTCGCCTCCCTTGCGGACTTTAGGCAGGGAAGGAGTACAGGGCTGATCATTGGGGGTACTCAGGAAGCGGCCCGCAAGCGTCTGGCCCGAATTGCGCGACTAGCTGGCGTGGAAAGCAAAGGCTTCCACGCCTTTCGGCACTATGCAGGTACAAAAATCGCTGGGACTCTGGGGCTGGAAGACGCTGCACGGCATCTCGGACATTCCAGCATTGAAACCACAAGGGTTTATGCCAAGTGGGCCGATACGTCGCTAACCAACGTCCTTAAGAACTGGTAGATCGCCTCTGCCGAACTCTCTGGCCACTAAACTGAGCCATATATGACAGACAGCGCCCGTAAAACCAGCAAAACCAAGTCCACGGCCAGCCTTGAAGAAGTCTTTTGGAATAACGCTGACCAGTGGAGTGAATCCACAATTCAAGTGCCGTAAGACAACCACTCCTCGCCTATACTTTTCTGGTTGTGTCCACGCTTACTGCCTCCATCAAACTCGGCTTTTCCGGCCACGAAACGTTCCCTTTCCGCTACGGCTGGTTACAAAAGGCCATGATCGGCGCAGGAGAACACCCACAGTTTTTCTCTCAGCCGCTGGCCCTAGTGGCTCTGGGGGTGGGAAAGAATATGGTGCAGAGCATCCGTTACTGGGGGGCGGCAACTCAGGTGCTGGAGGAAACTGGGCGCGGAGAAGTAGAACCCAGCGCCCTAGGGAAACTTCTGCTGAATGAGTGGGATGAACACCTTGAGGAAATAGGCTCGCTTTGGTTGATTCATTGGTGGCTGGTAAACAACCCCACGAAGGCAGCAACTTGGTATTACGCCTTTTTTGGTTATCCGCGTCGGGACTTTACCAAGGCGGAATTGGTCATGCAGCTTTCCGACTGGGCGGAGCGGCATGAGGCGAAGAACAAACTCTCAACCATTGAACGGGATGTGGACTGTTTTGTGCGTACCTACTTGCCTGCCAAGACTGCTAAGTCTGGTGTGGCCGAGGACTCGTTTGACTGCCCTCTAGTGGAGCTGGGCTTGATCCAGCAGTACGACGATGGTGAGCGGTACGGTTTCGTGTTTGGCCCTAAGCGTTCACTTCCCACCTCCATCTTTGCCTTCGCGCTGTTGGAATTTCTGGAGAAGAACGCTGGAGCGCGGCAGACTGTTCCCCTGCATGATGTGCTGTATGCCCAAGGCAGTCCGGGGCAGGCGTTTAAGCTGAACGAGAACGCCGTCATTGAAGCGATTGAAGCTGTTCAAGAGCTGACCGAGCAAGCCATTGAGATGGATGATACGGCGGGTTTGAAGCAAATTTACTTACGCCGGGAAGTGAATAAATTGGATATTTTGATAAGCTTTTATGGGAGTCAAGCGTGACTGCGCTTGCCACGCAGGAGCAGGGCGCTCCGGCCTCCCGTTACTTACGTTCGGTTCGGTTAGAAGCCGACATGCACGCAGAACACGCGCTGGATGGTTACATTATCACGCCACAGGTTAGATTGGTACTGAAGCGCATTGTGACGGCACTAAGAGTCGAGGGAACCGAAAGGGCATTGACTCTGACTGGGCCGTATGGAACGGGAAAATCTGCCTTTGCAGTTTATCTTTCCCGGCTGGTCAATGATCCCACAGGGGAAGCTTTCCGCATGCTTCAGAAGGTGGATGGGTTACTTGCCAGAGATGTCAGCGGAGTATTGTCCCGCCCCCTGCTTCCTGTGCCGCTGACCCTGCGCCGCGCACGATTGAGTGTGCTGCTGTTGGAAGGCTTGGCTGAGGCTGCCGCCTCGTTCAGCAAAGGGAAAAAACTTGCTCTGCGCTTACAGCAAGAGCTGCTGGCGGCTGAGAACGGCTTTGATTCCCGTACGGTTTTGAAAGCAGTTGAGGAACTCAAGGAGGCCGCGTTAGAAGGCGGCTTCGGCGGGTTGGTCATCATTTTCGATGAATTGGGCAAGGGACTGGAATTCGAGGCCCGCTACGGCAGTGATGACATTTACCTGCTGCAAGAACTTGCTGAAGTAGCAGCTCGGAGCGGTTCTACGCCTCTGCTGTTCATTGGGGTACTGCATCAGGGTTTTGAGCAGTACGGCGAACACCTGATGGCCTCGGCCCGCAAAGAGTGGGGCAAAGTACAGGGCCGTTTCAGTGATGTGGCCTTCTTAGAGCCCCCCGAGCAACAAATGCGGCTGGCGGGACAGGCCATTGGGGCGCTGCAACCGCAACCTAACAAGAAACTCCGCGAACTGGCCCAAAAGGCCGCTCAGGGCCTTATGGAGCTGCAACAAGTTACAAAGACCATAGGTGCGCTGGCTGGTGACGCAGCACCATTGCACCCCACGACTCTGATTGCCCTGCCTTTCCTGTTCAGGCGGTTCGCACAAAACGAGCGTTCTCTGTTCGCCTACCTGCTCAGTGGTGAGCCACACGCTGTATCTGCCCTGTGGGCCACTCGCAAAAATCAAGAATTAATCCGCTTGGCCGACCTCTTCGATTACTTTGTAGAGAATCTGCTTCCCAGCCTCTCACGGCACCTGTTTGCCCGCCGATGGATAGAGGTGCTAGACGCCGTGCAACGTCAGCCCGACTTGGCCCCAGGCGATATTCAGACCCTGAAGACCATTGGTCTGCTTGGCATTCTGGGCGACATGGGTGCACTGCACGCTACGTTCGAGTTGATTTGTGTTGCCCTACAGGATGAATTAGATAGTTCCGAAGTCCGTGCCTCGCTAGAGCGCCTGCATCAGCAATCGCTGATCGTTTACCGCAACTACAACAGCACCTACCGCATCTGGGAAGGCAGCGACATTGATGTAGAAGCCATTCTTGAAGAGGGCCGCCGGACCGCCAGCGCCAGCCTAGCCCTGTCCGAAATTCTGGAGAAACACTTGCCCCGCCGCCCACTGGTGGCCCGCAGGCACTCCTTTGGTATAGGCACCCTGCGTTACTTTGAACTGCATTACGCTGACACGCCCGGCAGCGTGAAGGCTATCAAACCCGATGCAGGCGGAGAAGGTGTGGTGCTGTGCGCCCTCCCCGGCAACTTAGAAGAAGCAGAGGGCTTTAAAACCTGGGCCGCCAGCCCTGAAGTGACCGAGCGTGAAGACCTGATCGTGGTCATTCCACAGCAATTGGAGACCCTGCGCGAAGCCGCCATTGAAGTTCGCGCACTGCACTGGCTGAAGGAAACCACTCCTGAACTTCGGGATGACCGCGTAGCCCGCCGCGAAGTGGCTGAACGCCTCGCACAGATGGAAGCGTTACTGAGTAGCAATGTGGAGCAACTCCTTGACCCCCGCCCGCTACCAGAAGGAAGTCAGGCCTCTTACTGGTACACCGGCGAAGAAATGGACATTCCCACACCACGCTCCGCCGTGCAATTCCTCTCCGAAGTTCTGGACGGCCTTTATAACGAGTCGCCGCGTATCTTGAACGAACTCATTAACCGCCGCAACCCATCGTCTGCCGCCGCTGCTGGACGCCGAACCTTGATCGAGGCCATGTTCGACCCCGAAAGGCGTCACCGCGAAAGACTAGGGATGGACAGCGATCACTTCATGCCGGAACGCAGCATGTACGAGAGCATTCTGCGCGAAGGCCAACTGCACACGCCCGTTAATCCCTACGATGAGGCGAGCGAATGGCAATTCGTTGACCCGCCTAAAGAACACCCAACCAACCTAACCCCCGTCTGGAACGCCTTGGCTAACGCCATTTTCACGGCCACGCAGCCCCTGAATGTTGCCACGCTGTTCCAGCAATTGAACGGCCCACCTTACGGTCTCACGGCTGGACTCTTCCCCATTCTCCTTGCGGCATTCATGCAAGCGCACCCAGACGAAATCAGCTTCTACCGCGACGGTAATTTCGTCCCTGAACCTGGCATTGCTGATATGGAAGTCCTGATGCGCCGCCCCGAACTGTTCGCCGTCATGGGCAGCGAACTTAAGGGCGCACGCGCCGCCGTGATTCAACGCATGGCACGCGGTTACAACACCGAACCCGCCCTAGTCCCTGTTGTCCGTGCTCTTTATAAAGGCGTGAAGAGTCTTCCCGATACGGCCCAGCGCACCAAACGCCTTCCCGAAGAAGTCCTTCGCCTGCGTGATAGCTTCAACCAAGCCCGTAGCCCCGAACAACTGCTGTTCCAAGACATTCCCGAAGCGCTCGGCCTGCCACCTCTGACTGATGCGGACGCCGACGAACAGCAAGTTGAAACGTTCTTCGATGCGCTGAACGCAGCCAACACCAGTTGGGCCGAACATGCACCCAAGCAAACCAATCAGGCCCGCAGCACCCTGCTCAACGCCCTAGGCTTCTCACCCAATAAGCAGGGGTGGCAAGAACTTATTGCTCAGGCTCAAGAACTACAGGAGCGCCCGCTCCCCACCAGCCTAATTCCCCTCATTAACCGACTCAGCGCCACAGGCGACCAAGCCAGCGTGCTAGACGGCGTGTTGGCCCTAATTGCCGGACGTTCACCACGCTCTTGGACGGATGCCGACGCTGAGCGCTTCCCCACCCAAGTCACCAAAATCGCCCAAACCTACCGTGCCGCCGCCGAACAACTCGGTCACGCCACCCCCGACGTGGAAAAACAGAAAACCCAGTACGCCAAGCACCTTCAAGAAACACTGAGGCCCAAGACCCTCAGCCAAACGGACAGAGCCGCCTTGCGACTGGCCCTCTTGCAACTGCTTCAGGAACTCGACGACACGCCCGACACAAATCAAGCCTAAGCACACGCCACAAGTGGGCCGTCAGGGTAG
>NZ_JAGLBG010000095.1 GCF_018260405.1 Deinococcus sp. | reverse complement strand
GGCCGTTCGTTGAGTCTTCACACACCAACGTAACCGACCCCACTTGCTTTTTGGTCAAAAAGGTTCCGGACTACTGCACTTGGTTTGAATTCAATATGGCCCGGTTCAAGCGGCAGTTCGTATAAGGAGCTGCCGGGTGACGGTGACATCATCGCCCGGAGCGGGTTTGGGCGCTTTTCCTAGACCCGCGCAACTGGAACTGGGAGCGACTTACCAGGAATTTTTTTGCTCGATATGGCGGCCAGACAACAAGCGGCGCAGGGAGGCTTCCCCACGCCGCACACCAAATATGGCTTACAGCTGGTTGTAGGCGATACCGAATGTGTCGCAGGAGTTCGGGTTGCCGCTCTGATAGCCCTTCATGAACCAGTTGGTGCGCTGGGCACTGCTCCCGTGCGTGAACTTTTCGGGAGTCACACTGCCCTGGCTCTGGCTTTGCAAGGTATCGTCACCGATGGCCTTGGCCGTGTTGATGGCGGTCTGCACGTCGGTCTGGGTAATGTTCTCCTGATCCTTGACATGGTTGCCCCACACGCCAGCAAAACAGTCGGCCTGCAATTCCAGGCGCACGCTATATGTATTGGCCTCGGCCTCGCTGCGGGCACTCTGCTGCTTGCGCTCGACCTGATCGGAGATGCCCAGGAGGTTCTGGATATGGTGGCCGTATTCGTGGGCCACAACGTATTGATAGGCGAATTCGCCCCCGCCGCCCAGACGCGACTTCATCAGGTTAAAGAAGCTGGTATCCAGATATATTTTGCCGTCGCTGGGGCAGTAGAACGGCCCGACGGCGCTGTTGGCGGTTCCACAGCCCGACTGGGTTCCGCCGCTATACAGCACCAGCACAGGCTTCTGGAACTGCTTGCCCGACTGCTGGAAGATGTTGCCCCAAACCTGATTGTTGCTGCCGAGCACCTTATCTATGAACTGGTAAGTCGTGTCGCCAGCCTGGCTGCCCGTCTGGTTGCCGCTCTGCGTATGGCTGGGCGCCGTACTGCCGCCCGTGATGCTGCTGGGGTTAATGCCGAAGAACATGGCAATCAACGCAATAACCAGCCCACCGATCCCGCCTACCGCGAGTCCACCTCCAGGAACGCCGCCAGAACCCCGGCGGTCATCAACGCCGCCACCACTACTCGGAAGATTTTGCCAATCCATATAACCCTGTTTCTCCTTTTCGGACCAGACGGCCACGACTCTGCTTTCTCAGGTAAAGAGCTACCGGGTACAATTCCAGTCATCCGGGAAAAGCACCCAGCTAATCTCCACTTCCCCAGCCACCGCGCTTGGCTCTTCGGCCGAGGCTCAAACAATTGCCTGCGCTACACCCGCCAGCTACTTATAAGCGCCGCAATCAAACTACTGAAGTTTATTCTAGGGGGCGGGGCATGAAGCGGCCTTTACCTATTGCCGATATTCGCGCCCGACTGACCGCGTCCCGGGCCACTGAGGTTGCGCCCTGCAAAGTCAGGATGAGCTGCTTTGCACTGGTCTGTAACCAGCAGAGTAATATATGCAGAAACCCCGCGCCAGGCGGGGCTTTTGTGTGGTGGGTTGTGTAGGGCTCGAACCTACGACCCGCTGATTAAAAGTCAGCTGCTCTACCGACTGAGCTAACAACCCAATATGCTGTTCACAGCGGCCCCTACGGGCAGCGACGAAAAAGATAACATTACGCGAGTTATTTATCAAGGGCCGCGCTCCAAGCAGCTCGGCACTCAAGAGTCAATACACGCTGTCCTCCACCGCTACAATGAAAGTATGACCCAACTCCCTTTGCCAACTGGGCTGACGCAGCAGCTAGAAGCACTGGGGGGGCAACTGGTCTGGCGCATTGGTAAGGACGAACTGAGCGACGCTGTCGTGGTTCGCCTGGGATTCGCCTCGGCCACACCACGTTTTTCGCACCTGCCCCGGTTGCGCAGCGCCAACGACACCGAACTGCAAACTGCCGTCGAAGCCGGACAGATCGTGATCGAGTGGGTGGACTGAGCATGCTGCTGGAGGCCACCCAGAGCTTTGAACTGCGTCACCCAGGAAGCTCCCAGGAGGCGCTGCACTTTGTGCGAACCCCGGCGGTGGCGCTGTCACAGGTGCGGTTTATTCGTGGACTGAACACTAAGCAGGAGCAGGTACAGGGTGAACTGATCGTGCCTGTCGCCATGCTGGGCGACGTAGACCTGCCCTTCAGCAGCCGCCTTCAGAGCACGCCGGACGGTGCTGTGCTTCTTGCGGCTCAACTGCCCGACGAACGCGCCTGGGTCGAAGTCAATGGGCAGGCGACGGTAGATAGTCAGAACAAGATGTCTTTCGCCTTTCAGCTCCGCGCCCATTTACAGCTTCCAGAGGCCGAGGGATGGGGAAGTGCCGCCTTTGAAAAAATGGTCCGGGCCGCCGCCAACCGCACGCTGGAGCGAATTGCCGCAGCCCTGCCCGGCGGGATACAGGCCGCGCTGGAGCAGTCCCAGGCCTCTACCTAAAACGAACAGGCTCAGGAACAATAAGGCTCAGGAACAATAAAGCTCAGGAAGAGGAGGACTGACGCCCAAGCCAGTCTGAGCGGGTCACTTCCATATGGACATCACTGCGATTCAAGTGCTCGGTGCGCCCGATTTCCTGAAAGCCGCAGGCCGCAAAAGCCCGCTGAGCACGTCGATTATGCCCGAAGGTGGTCAGCCTGACCCGTTGCAGCGGGGGTTCTTGCACCGTAAAAGCCCAGTTAAGCAGCGCTTCCACCGTCTCACGGCCATAGCCCTGGCCCCAGAGGGCAGGAAACCCAATCATCACTCCGAGGGTAGCAACCGTAGCCCGCAGCGGTGGCGAGGGCCGAAAGTCGTACAACTCCGCATTGCCGATAAGCTTGCCATGCTCGTCCAGCACGCCGAAACCCGCACGCTCACCGGTCTTTTCCTCGTCTTTCATAATCTTGCGAAACAGAAATTCGGGCAGCCGGATAGGCTTGGCGTCGTTCCATTCGGCCAGTTCGCGGTCACGAAAGAAGCGGTACACCGTGCGCCACTCGGCAGGCGTGAAGTCCAGCACGGGCTTGAGGGTCACCCGGCCATAGTGGACATATGCGGCAGAGGTCACGCGGGCTGAACTGGGCCGAAGGCGCGGGTCACGTCCCTGGTCAGTCTCGCAAGATGAAAAGCGTCTCCCTCGGCCCGCTCGACGCGCTGCGTATCGAGGTCTACGACCAGCAGCCCCAGCAACTGCGCCCCGGCGTACCGAATGCAAACGCCCGAATGCCCGGCCAGCTCTACCTGATCGCTTTCACTCAGCACGCCCCATGCCGGATCGGTATCGATCAGCCGCAGGTGCACCACGGGAACGGCCCGCGCCTGCAACTGCCCAGTCAGCCAGTCCACCGCTTCC
Source organism: Deinococcus sp. (assembly GCF_018260405.1). Taxonomy (GTDB): domain Bacteria; phylum Deinococcota; class Deinococci; order Deinococcales; family Deinococcaceae; genus Deinococcus. The sequence goes on along the minus strand of NZ_JAGLBG010000095.1, from coordinate 4,721 downwards.
GGGCGGCCCCCGATAATGCCCTGCTCGATGTGTGGGTGCGCCCTGTTGTAGGGAATCGGTGTCCCGTCCCGGCGGCGCAGTTCACCCCCAGCGGCCCTGAGCAGGGCGTCTCCCGCCGCGATGTCCCACTCACTGCGGGGCGAAATGGTAAAAGTCGCGTCGGCCTCACCCGCAGCCAGCCGGGCCAGCTTCAGGGCAATGCTGCCACTGGGCACCATGCCGGGCACGCCGTACCTACCCAGTTCGCGCCTGAATTCGGTGTCCGAAACACTGACGCGGTAATCCTGACGCGCCGAAAACCCCGCTGGCTGCCCGTTTTTGGCAACTGCCCCACCGACTGCGCCACTGAACAGCTCATCTGTGGCCGGAGCATAAACCACGCCCAGCACGGCCTCACCACCAATCGCCAGGCCAATGCTGACGCAAAAGTCCGGGCTTTCCGTCGTGAATTCCTGGGTGCCGTCGATAGGGTCGATGATCCAGACCCGCTCACGTTCCAGGCGCTCCGGGCTGTCCACTTCTTCCTCGCTGAGAAGGCCGTCGGCAGGAAACTCATGGGTTAGGCCTGCCAAGATCAGGGCCGACGCCTCGCGGTCCGCCACCGTCACCGGGTCGTGAATACTGGTCTTGTGCTCGACCGTAAAGCCGTCGCGGCGGTGCTGAAGCAGCAGGGCGCCTGCCGCACGGGCCAGGGCTTCGGCTACCTGGAGCTCATGGCTATAAAGCGTCATCGGGTTCAAGATACTGCGGGGTTGGGGCGAGGGACTCTAGGGCAAAGTGATGTTCCATTTATCCTCCAGGCCCCCTCTCCAGCTGGGAGCTACTTAGATCATTGTGCAAAAAGATGGTGCTCTTTTGACCATCTTTTTGCCGAGTGGAACGAGTGGAAAAAAAAGAGCAGGACGTAGAATGAAGGGGGCGGCGGTGTTTTTCCAACGTGCCCATCATTCGGAGAACTGCTCTAACGCAGCGGCGACAGTAGGAGGGGGCCAGGGCCGAAGCCCATTGTTCTTCCCCTGACTAGCCGCCTATTTGACCGGCCTACGCCTACTCCGCTAGAGTGTCTGGCATGTTTGCGGCCCGTAACAACGATAATGTGCCCTCTTAGGGGACGTTTCGCCGTGCAGCCGCCGCCCCCGACCTGAACAAGGCGGGGGTTTTTCAATCAGAACCCGCAGCACAACGAGGAGAAACATGACCCAGGCACTCGAACGAACACTCAACCGTGACCTGCCCCAGTTCGAGGGGCAGACCGTCAAGCTTCAGGGATTCCTGCACGCCCGCCGCGACCTTGGGGGCGTGCAATTTCTGGTAGTGCGCGACGTAAGCGGCATTACCCAGTGCGTCGGCAGCGGCCTGAGCCTGCCTCTACCCGAAAGCAGCGTGGAAGTCGTGGGGCAGGTCAAGGCGCACCCCAAAGCGCCCGGCGGCTTTGAACTTCAGGTCGAGCAGTTCAAGGTGATCTCGGCGGCCACCGAACCCACGCCCGTCGAAATTCCAAAGATGGAATGGAACGTCAACCCCGAAACCATGCTCGATTACCGCGTGGTCACGGTGCGCGGGATCAAAGAGCGGGCCGCGCTGAAGGTGCAGGCCGAACTGGTCGCCGCCTTCCGCGATCACCTGCGCGGTGAGGGCTTTACCGAAATCAGCACGCCCAAGATTGTGTCGGCGGGGGCCGAAGGCGGGGCCAACCTCTTCCCCATCGACTATTTCGGGCAGCCCGCCTACCTCGCGCAAAGCCCGCAGCTGTACAAACAGATTATGGTCGGCGTGTTCGAGAAGGTCTTTGAAGTCGCTGCCGTGTACCGCGCCGAGGAGCACGCCACCAGCCGCCACCTTAACGAGTACCTCTCGATGGATGTGGAAATGGGCTTTATCGAGGACGAGGAAGACGTGATGGACCTCGAAAACCGCCTGCTGGCCGCCATCATGCAGCACCTGAAAACGGCCTGCGCTAAAGAATTTGCGTTGCTGGGGGCGACCATTCCCGAAGTGCCCACGCACATCCCCCGCATTACGCTGATGGAAGCCCGCCAACTGGTAACCGAGAAATACAGCCACCAGGTCGGCGGCAAAGACCTCGACCCCGAAGCCGAGCGCCTTCTGTCGCAGCACTTTACCGAGACGCAGGGCAGCGACTTCGTATTCGTGACCAAGTACCCCCGCGCCGCCCGGCCCTTCTATACCCACGCCGACCACAACGCGGACGGCAGCCTTAGCGCCGACACCACGCGGGGCTTCGACCTGCTGTTCCGGGGCATCGAGATCACCTCGGGCGGCCAGCGCATCCACGACTACCAGATGCTGATGGACTCGATCGCGGCCTACAAGCTCAAGCCCGAAACGCTCGAAGGCTACAGCGAAGTGTTCAAGTTCGGTATGCCCCCGCACGGCGGCTTTGCCATCGGGGCCGAGCGTCTGACCGCCAAGCTGCTGGGCATCGCCAACGTGCGTTACGCCCGCGCCTTCCCGCGTGACCGCCACCGCCTGACGCCCTGAGCCGGGGCACAGTTCAGGCGACAGGCCGGTAGGCAGGGCGGGCGAGCCGACGAAATGCCCGATCTATCCTTCCGGCACGCGCAAAAGCTGAGGCACACAGCGGGGAGAGATGATCTGCTGTCCAGGTGCTAGCAGCAGCCAGCGAAAAGTGACGTGCGGACCCTCCAGCATCACCGCCGGAAGTTCGCGGCCCGGCTCCACCCGGAAGAAAAACCCGAACTCGCGGCACTCGCGCCGGGCAGCGGCTGCGGCGCTTTCTTCGGTCTGAATCGCGCCGCCGAGCAGGGTATAGAAATCCGGGTAGCGCTCATCCCAGGTGACAAGCAATTGCCCTTCACGCACGCAGCGCAGCGCGGGTCTGAAAGATGGTGCCGCCGGGCACAGGCCATCTCAGCTCGGTGGGCCTAATACGGAGATTGATTTGGGATGGCACCAAATCAACCGGCAGTCCGTATAAGCGGACAGTATCGGCCCTCCGCCGGGACCGGGGCATCCGCCAGGTGGCTTATACGGGTTCCGATTGATTTGGTGCAGTTCCGAATCAATCCGAGCGGATGCGAGTAGGAACAACATACGGGTTTCGCGGTATGGAGCCGCAGGCGGTGTCTTCCCGACTGTGGCGGAATTTAGCGGAATCCGTATTACACAAAAAAAGTCCCCCACCACGCAGAGCAGGGGACTGAAGGGCGCTAGAAGCTCAGGCCCACTTGATCAGGCCCAGTTCCAGTTCGTTGCTGAGGCCCTCAATTTCGGGCACCATCCGCACACCCACCGAATACAGCCCGCTGTCTTCCAGGGGCACGTCGGCACTGAACGTGTTGCCGTCACGGTAGGCCAGCGGCACACGGGTCTGCTGCTCGCCACGGGTCAGCACGGCCTCAACTTTCAGCTGCCTGGGATCGATCCCGGCGGGATTCACGTGCGCGGTCACGGCGACGGTCTGACCGGGGCGGGCCGTGGTGGGCAGGTTGGCCTGGGCATGAATCTGGGTGTAGGGCCACTGCTGGCGCACCCAGGTCTTCCACTCGGCGATCTGGCGGGCCTTGAGCGAACCGTCGGCGGCCACCTGCCCGCCACGCTCGGCCAGCGGCACATAGTACTGACGGACGTAATCGATGACCTGACGCTGCATGGAAAAACGCGGGCTGACCGTCTCGATGCTGCGGCGCACGGTATGGGCCCAGCTTTCGGCGCCGGACTTGTGGCCGTAGTAGCGCGGCACGATGTCGTGTTCCAGGGTCGCGTACAGGCTGTAGCTGTCGGCGTCGTCCTGCACGTTCAGGTCGGCGTACTCGCGCTCCTCGCCGATAGGCCAGCCGTTGGTGCCGTCGTAACCTTCGCGCCACCAGCCGTCCAGCACGCTAAAATTAGGACTGCCGTTGAAGCTGGCCTTCATGCCGGAGGTGCCGGAGGCCTCCAGTGGGCGGCGCGGGTTGTTCAGCCAGATGTCCACGCCCTGCACCAGGTGACGGGCCACCTGCATGTCGTAGTTTTCCAAGATGACGATCTTGCCCAGGAATTCGGGTTCCTGCGACACCTTGTAGATTTCCTGAATGAACGCCTTGCCGGGATTATCGGCGGGGTGCGCCTTGCCCGCGAACACGAACTGCACCGGGCGGTCAGGGTCGTTCACGATTTTGCTCAGGCGGGCCTTGTCGCGCAGCAGCAGCGTGGCGCGTTTGTAGGTCGCAAAGCGGCGGGCAAAGCCGATGGTCAGGGCGTCCTCGCTCAGCAGCGTGTCGGTGGCAGCGACCTCGGCGGCGGGCGCTCCGTTACGCAGCTTCTGTTCGCGCTGGCGGCCCCGGATGAACTCGATCATGTCGCGCTTCATCTCGCGCTGCACCTCACTGAGCTGCGCCTCACTGAGCGCCTCGACGGCCTTCCACATCTCCTCGTCTTCCAGGCGCTCGGTCCAGTCGGCGGGCAGCACGCTCGACAGCAGGTCACGCATGGCCTGACTGGTAAAAGTCAGGTTGTGCGCCCCGTTGGTGACGTGGCCGATAGGCACTTCGCTGGGCGCGGCGCCTTCATACAAGAAGTTCCACATGCCCCGGCTGACCTCGCCGTGCAGTTCGGAAACGCCGTTGGCCGCGCGGCTCATGTTCAGCGCAAACACCGTCATGGAGAAGCTGGGAACAAGGTGGTTGTCCCACAGCTGGTCGTGGCGGGCCAGACCGTATAGCTCCTCGCGGCTGGCGTGCAGCAGCCCCGGCCAGGAG
>NZ_JAGLBG010000094.1 GCF_018260405.1 Deinococcus sp. | reverse complement strand
CTGTACGAGGTTTCGGCCCGCCACAGCGTCACGCTAACGCTGGGGGGCTTTTTTACCGACCGGGATATGCACGCCCTGCACGCCCAGGCCCCGAATCTGGTGTTTCAGACGGGCGGCAAATGGGCCAAGGTGCAGGGAACGCGCAGTACGGCAGTGCGGCTGCACCTTCCCAAAACCGGCCAGCAGCGCGGCCCGGTTCCCGGCCAGAGCGTGTTACAGGAAACGATTCTCAGCGCCCTGACCCCGGCTCCCTTTGCCCAGCGGGTACATTACCGGACCGACACGCTACGCGGAGAAGTGGATACCGAGTATGTGCGGGGCTGCGCGCTATGGCGCGTGACTTTTCCTCCGGGCGGCGGGCGCGTGGCCCTGAGTGTGCAGGGCGTAACGCCCACGACCAGACCGGTTAAAGATCCCTGGCAGGCTTACGACACCGAGGCCGAGCGCCGCCTTCAACTGGCGCGGCTGGCCTTTCAGTCCACTGGCGTCGCCGATGAGGTTGTGGCGACCCTGGCCGTAGCCGCCGACGCTTACATCGTCAAGCGTACCCAACCCGCCGGAGTGAGCGTCATAGCAGGCTATCCGTGGTTCGGTGAATGGGGCCGCGACGCTATGGTCGCCCTGACCGGCCTGACCCTGGTCACCGGGCGGCCCACCGTGGCCCGCGACCTGATCCGTACTTTTCTGCATACCACGCAGCGCGGCCTGGCACCCAATTTTTTCCATGACGACGGCAGTGGAGCCGGTTACAACACGGTAGATGCGGCGCTCTGGCTGGCGGTGTGTCTGGAACGCTATACCCGCACCACCGGAGACGGCGCTTTCGTGCGTGAGTGCCTACCCGCCCTGCGTGAAATTCTGGGCTGGCACGTGCAGGGCACCGACTTTGGTATTCAGGTCGACCCCGACGACGGACTGCTGCGCTGCGGGCTGCCGGGCAGCCAGTTGACCTGGATGGACGCCAAGATCAACGACTGGGTAGTGACCCCCAGGGCGGGCAAACCTGTCGAAATTCAGGCGCTGTGGCTGGCGGCGCTGGGGGCCGAGGTGCGGCTTTCGGGGGCGCTGGGCGAAACACCGCGTTTTGCCGATGTACTCGAGCGGGCGTGGCAGGGCTTCGGCGCACTCTGGCAACACCTGCCCGGCGAAACAATGCAGACTGGGCGAACCCCGCTGGCCGAGCTGCTGGGGCTAAGCACCACGGGGCCGGGCGGCCTGACGGGCCTGGTTTCGCTGGGCGACCCCTCGGTCTCGGCCCCCGCACTTGAACAGAGTGCTCTGGACACCATCAATTCTCTAGGAGACGTTCAGGACAACTCCCAGCGGCCCGCCACCCACAGCACCAGAGCGCTGCTGGCCGACGGGCTGACGCCCCAGGGAACGCCCGACCTCAGTGTTCGCCCGAACGCAGTGGTGGCGCTGGCGCTGGCCGACACCCCGGTCAGCGACGCCCAACTCGACGCAGTGATCGCCCAGACCGAGGAACTGCTCCTGACTCCGATGGGCCTGCGTAGCCTCTCGCCACTTGATCCGAACTACCGGGGGCACTACGGCGGCCCCCAGATCGTGCGCGACGCCGCCTACCACCAGGGCACCGTCTGGCCGTGGACAATAGGCTCGTTCACCGAGCTGCTGGTGTCACGCGGCGAAGTGCGGCGGGCGCGGGCGGTGCTGGCCGGACTGACTGGGCACCTCTGGGAAGCCGGAATAGGCCACGTTTCCGAGATTTTCAGCGCCGAAGACCAGCGGGCAGCCGGGTGTCCTTTTCAGGCCTGGAGCGTGGCCGAAGTGCTCCGCGCACACGTGCTGGTTTCACTCTCGGAGCAGCGCCTGGCGCAGCCTGCCCAAAAAGGCCCCCCAAGCCCGCCCCCGACGCCGGGAACTTAGGCGTTGAGCAACACTAAATGAAGCCGCTGACCTTGACGTAGACAGCACACAAATCTAGGATTCGGGCATGACTTCCTTTTCGCTGCCTGGAATCGCCCCGCAAAAACAGGGTGCAGCTGCGGCGCATTCCCAGATATGACCACGCAGCCGCTGGTCTTACCCCCCCAGGCGACCCAGGTCGGTCTGGCGGTAGACGTGGTGGCTTTTGCCATGGACGCCGGGAAGTTGCAGGTGCTGCTGGTCAAGCGCGGGGAGTTGCCGCACGCCCGGGTCTGGGCCATGCCGGGCGGATTCGTGCAACCCGGCGAGGAACTGCACGAGGCCGCCCTGCGCGAGCTGAGAACCGAAACGTCGGTGCATCTGGAACCGCGCCACCTCGAACAGTTCTATACCTTCGGACAGGTGGGCCGTGATCCGCGTGGCCGGATCGTCAGTGTGGCGCACCTGGCCGTGTTGCCGCACGGGGCGGCGCGGGTCGTTCCGGGCGGCCACACCCTGGGGGCCGAGTGGCACAGTGCCCACCAGCCGCCGCCACTGGCCTTCGACCACCAGCAGATTCTGAACCGGGCACTGGGGCGGCTCCAGGTGCGGCTGGAATACGCCAATCTCGCCCTCGAATTTTTGCCCGATAGTTTTACTCTGCCCGAATTGCAGGTGGTCTACGAGGCCATTCAAAACCGCAAGCTGGACAAACGCAACTTCCGTAAACGCCTGCTCAGTCAGGGCGTCCTGACCCCCTGCGGTGAACGGCGCATAGGCGTGGGCCGTCCGGCGCAGCTGTACCGCCGAGCCAAAAATGCCCGTGTCGCGGCGCTGTAGCCGTCACTGATCAGGAGCAGCTGTGATGAGAGGATGAACTGGAAGCCACCGCCGGGCCGCTCGCTCCCATAAAGTCCAGCCCGCAACTCGCGCCTCCAGCGCAGCCTTCAGGGGTTCGACGTTGCCCCCGAGCAGGGCCAGCAGCGCCGGGTAAGCAGCGAAACCGTCCTCCAGTTCGCGCAAAACGGGCGCCATGCCGCTGAAGGCCCCGGCATTCGGCAGGGCGTACCCTCTGATTTTGCGCCGGGCACTTTCTTACTGTCTTTCTCGCTGTCGCCGCGCACCAGAGCGGGCGGGCGGGCCAGTTGCACGTATCCGGCGGGCGGCGTGGGTACTGGGGGCGGGGCGGGTAGAAGGCTGACTTACTTCCTGATTCTCTCAGGCGCGGAGTAGACCGTAAAGCGGCCCTGGCGCGTAAAGGCGCACAGGGTCACGCCGAAGGTCTGCGCGGTGTCTATGGCAAGGGTCGAGGCCGCGCCCACCGTCACGACCACCGCCACGCCCGCCATGACGGCCTTTTGCACGATCTCGAAGCCCGCGCGGCTGCTCACGCACAGCAGGTGGTTCGTCAGCGGCAACCGGGACACGGCCCAGCCCACCACCTTATCCACGCTGTTGTGCCGCCCGACATCCTCGAAGGCGCACAGGCGCTCGCCTGCCGCGCTGAACAGGCCCGCGCCGTGCAGCCCGCCCGTGGCAGCGAACCCGGTCTGGGCCGCCTGCAAACGCTCTGGCAAAACGCTCACCAGCTCTGGTAAAAGCGCCTCCCCCGTCCACCTGGGACGCCCCGCCCGCACCGCCAGCCGCTCGATGCTGCCCGTGCCGCACACGCCGCAAGCACTTGACGACACCGCCAGCCGGGCGCCGTGTGCCAACCGTGCATGCTCGGGGGTGCTGAGGTGCCAGACATTCGGGTTTTGGCCGGGCCACAGCGAAAACGCGGCGGGCAACAGGCCCTCGGACACCAGCCAGCCGGTGAGCAGTTCGCGGTCATGTCCCGGTGTCCGCATAAGGACCGCCAGCGTCAGCGCTCCAGCAGGCTGCTCTAGGCGCAGTTCGAGAGGTTCTTCCAGTGCCACGGCCTCCAAACGCCGCCGCTGACCCGCAGCCGTAAACTGCACCGCGCCCAGCTGGGCGCACAGCTCAGGAGCCATGGCTCACGGGATACGGGTGCCGGGCTGCGCGTTGGCCTGCTCCTCACGCGCCGCACGTATCCCCTGCCCCAGCCCGCGCAGCACACCAAACAGCGTACCAAGCGCAAGTTGAACGTCGGGGTCGAGCAGCAACCTGGGAAGCTCCAGCGGCGTGACTTTTTCGCCGTTCACCGCGCTATGGGCGCCCTGGCTGACCGCGCCGCCGATCCCCTGCGCCAGCTGGCGAATGTCGGCGGGGTCAAGTCCGCCTATCAGCCGCGCCAGTTCAACCACGCTGCGTAGGCCCGCGATCATCTGGTCGCTGCCCAGGGTACGCAGCGCACCTTCGGTCAGGCCCTCGCCGCCGCGCACCAGCTTGGTCAGCACGTCCAGCACGCCGTGCTCATGCAGTTCACGCAGCAGCCTGAGGCTTTCTTCGAGCGCGGGGGCCGAATCGTGAAACTCGTTTTCCAGCCGCTGCTGTGGGCTGGCTGGGCGTGGAGTAAATTCTAAGGGTTTAGCCATGTGACAGCCTCCGGGAAAGGTCGGGAAAAGAAAGGATGGGGCGGAGCGGCGCACATCGGGGCCTGTGGCCGGGCTAGAGGACAGAGGGCATAAAGGGCAAGTGGTAGCGCTCCCGTCCGCGTGCCTCTTGACTCAACTCAATGGGCTGTGGTCAATCGGCTGCCCCCAATCGGCTGCGTTCAATCCGCTGTGCCGCCGCCCTCACCGGGCATGGTGTAGCCCGGCTGCGCCCACTTGCGCTGCACCTCCACGCCGCGCTGCGGGGTAGGGTGGCCGTAGCGGGGGTTGCTGCGGGGCATGGGATTTTCGCCCACGTCACCGAGCACCTCCATTCGCACGCTGCTGTCCTTGTAGGCGGGCGTATGCGTCACGCTGTCGTGGTTCAGGCCGGTCAGGTGGTTGACGGTGTCTATGTAGAGCCGGGCGTTCATGGGCACATACACCTCCTGGCCAGCCACGCGGTCGGTCACCAGCACGCGCACCCGCACCGCGCCGTCGGGACTGACCAGCCGCACCCAGGTGCCGGTCTGCACGCCGCGCTCGGCGGCCAGTTCGGGGCTGACCTCGACAAAAGTGTCGGGGGCCTTGCTGGTAATCCCCGCCGTGTGGAAGGTCATGTTGCCCTCATGAAAGTGCTCCAGCATCCGCCCGTTGTTGAGGTGCAGGTCGTACTCGGCAGTGGGCGGGCGCTGACGGGGCTGGAATTCAGCCGGGAACAGCCGCGCCTTGCCGTCGGGAAAGTTAAAGCCGTTGACGTACAGCAGCGGCGTGTCGGTGCCGTCGGGGGCCACCGGCCAGCACAGCGTCTTGTACCCTTCGAGGCGCTCGTAGTTGACCCCGGCGTAGATGGGAGACACGCGGGCAATCTCGTCCATGATCTCGCTGGGGTGCGCGTAGTTCCAGTCGGCCCCCATGCGGCGGGCCACTTCTATGTAAATTTGCCAGTCGGGCTTGGTGCCGCGCAGCGGGGGCATCACCTCGTAGAGGCGCTGAATACGGCGCTCGGTATTGGTGAAGGTGCCTTCCTTTTCCAGCGAGGCCGCGCCCGGCAAAATCACGTCGGCGTAGCGGCAGGTGTTGGTAAAGGTCAGTTCCTGCACTACCACGAATTCCATCGCCTCAAACCCGATCGACATGTAGTTGGAATTGGCGTCGGTCAGGCTCATTTCCTCGCCCGTAACCCAGATGGCCTTTAGGCGGCCTTCGAGCGACGCGCCCACCATCTGGGTGTTGTCCAGGCCGCGCTCGGGGCGCAGGGTAATGCCCCACTCGCGCTGGAACTTGGCGACCACTTCGGGGTCTTTTACGGGCTGATAGCCCACCGTCAGGTCGGGCATAGTACCCATGTCGGCAGCGCCCTGCACGTTGTTGTGGCCACGCAGGGGGTAGGCCCCCGCGCCCGGCCTGGCATAATTGCCGGTAATAAGGAGCAGGTTAGAAATGGCGGTGCTCGTCTCGCTGCCGCCGCACTGCTGGGTCACGCCCATGGCCCAGGCGATGCACACGCCGCCCTTGACAGCCGCGATGCGCCGCGCCAGGTTCTCCAGCTCCGCTTCAGACAGCCCAGTCTGCTCGGCGGCGTAGGGCAGGGTGTACTGTTCCAGGCTCTTTTTGAACTCGGCCAGGCCAGTGGTTTTCTCGGCGATGAACTGCTCGGCGGCGAGGCCCTGATCCAGAATGAAGCGGCTCACCGCGTTGAGCCAGATAAAGTCGCTGCCAGGAAGCGGGCGCAGAAACAGGTCGGCGCGGCGGGCCATTTCGTGCTTGCGGAGGTCCACCACGATCAGCTGCTGCCCGCGCAGCTTGTGCGCCCGCTTGATGCGGGTGGCCAGTACGGGGTGGCTCTCGGCAGTGTTGGTGCCCACGCAAATGACCATTTCGGCCTTCTCTAGGTCCTTGATGGTGCCAGCGTCACCGCCGTGCCCCACGGTGCGGAACAAACCGGCAGTGGCAGGCGACTGGCAGTAGCGCGAGCAGTTGTCCACGTTGTTGGTGCCGATGATCTGGCGGGCGAATTTCTGCACCAGGTACGCTTCCTCGTTGGTGCCTTTGCTGCTTGCTACGAACGCCAGCGCGTCGGGGCCGTACTGCGCCTTGATTTCGCTGAAGCGGCGGGCCACCAGATCCAGCGCCTCGTCCCAGCTGGCTTCTCGGAAGCGCTCGCCCTCACGGATGAGCGGCGAGGTCAGGCGCTCGTCGCTGTTGACATAGTCCCAGGCGAATTTGCCTTTCACGCAGGTCGAAATGCCGTTGGCCGCGCCTTCTTGCGGCTCGACCTTCAGAATCTGGCGGTCTTTGGTCCACACGTCGAACGAGCAGCCCACGCCGCAGTAGGTGCAGACCGTCTTGGTCTTGTTGATATAGCCGTCGCGCACCTTCGACTCAATGTCCGACACGGCCATAATGGCCTGAAGACCGGTGCTTAGTTCTACGCCTTTAACCACGTCAACAGCGGCGTTCCACACCGGCAGCGGCAGGTCGGTCATCAGGCCTGCCTCGCCCAGCATAGCGGTTTCCATCAGCGCGTTGCAGGGGCACACGGTAACGCAGTGGCCGCAGCTGACGCAACTGCTCTCGTTGATAGGCACGCCGCCGTCCCATAGCACGCGCGGGTTGGGCGAGGACCAGTCGATGCTCAGGGTTTCATTGACCTGCACGTCCTGGCAGGCTTCCACGCAGCGCCCGCACAGGATGCACTGGTCGGGGTCGTAGCGGTAAAACGGGTTGCTGAAGTCCTTGGCGTAGCCCTTGGGGCGGTACTCGTGCTGCTGGTGCTCAGGCCTCAGCAGCCCAAGCGTGTTGTGCAGCGTGCAGTTGTGGTTGTTATTGTCACAGATGGTGCAGTAAAAGTCGTGGCGGCCCATCAGGCGGTCATAGCCCTCGCGCTGGGCCTGGTTGGCGGCTGCGACAGCGGTCTTGACACTCTGGCCCGCCGCCACCGAGGTCGTGCAGGCCCGTGTCACCCGCCCGTTCACCTCTACCATGCAGGTGTCGCAGGTGCCGATCGGCCCAAGTTGCGGGTGATAACAGACCTGCGGCAGTTGCGTGCCGGAACGGTTGATCACGTCGATCAGCGGCTCACCCAGCCGGGCAGTGTAGCTGCCACCATCGACCGTGACGCTGATTTCCGCGCCGTAGGTCGGGCGCAGCGGGCCGGGCGGATAGTGCAGGTCGTGAGAATACTGGTCTTGCGGAGCGGAAAAATCAGCCATATGGACTACCTCGGTGGCGGGTCTGGGAGAGCGGGTTTGGGAGCGAGGAGGAACGCGGGAAGCGTGAGAGAGCACGCCAGTGATTGAGCCGTGGCCTGACGGGCGGGCCGTGGGCAGGGTGAGCGGCCTTTTTGTGGCGGGCCCACTGCGCCTCTGCGCAATAATCAATGGTGCCGCAATAATCAATGGTGCGGACGGTTTCATAACCTTGAGCAGCGGATGCCTGCCCCGATAAAGCGAGAGCAAAAATCGTTTCTATGAGCAACAGAAACTTGCCTGTTATGCCTTCCAAGTTCTCCAAAACTGAGTTTGGCGTGTTGGACGGTAGCGAATTGAATCAAATCGGGCTTTTGGCCTTCATTGATGATAAATCTAAACATGGCCCGCCGTTGCTGTTTTGCACGCATTCTGATTTCGGCAGAACGCGCAAAAACTGCCCGCACCATTGGATCTGAAATAACCAGATTCAATCGGCAGTCCGTATAAGAGGCTGTCTGAGGCCCTAACCATGGGAAATGTTTTAGGCTTTAACGGTGGAACGCGCAGCTTACCCTAGCGAC
>NZ_JAGLBG010000093.1 GCF_018260405.1 Deinococcus sp. | reverse complement strand
CCGGGCCATGCAGGCCGGACTTGCCACGGGCGCGGTGCTGGTGTTCGTGGAACCCGGCGACCGCAACGAAGAGTATTACCTAAATGACCGCTACCTCGAATTTTTGCAGCGCGAGGTGTTTCCACGGGTAGAAGGCCCGCTGGCAGCCGTTTCCGAGCGCGGGCTGTGGGGCGCAAGCCTCGGCGGGCTGATTTCGCTGTATCTGGGCAGCCGCCACCCGGAGCTGTTCAGCCGCGTGGTCAGCCACAGCGGGGCGTTCATTGCCCGGCCCGGCGCAACGTACCCCAGCGGCGTCATCGACACGACCACGGCGGGCGAGTGGCTGCGCGGCGAACTGGAAAAAACGCCACCTGCCCACCTGAAAATCAGCCTGGACACCGGCGTTCTAGAGTGGCTTGCCGGGCCGAACCGCCGCATGGCCGCGCTGCTGGCCGACCGGTTTTTGCCGCACCAGTACCGCGAATATCCCAGCGGGCACAACTGGGTCACCTGGCGCGAGGCGCTGCCCGAAGCGTTTCTGTTTATGCAGGGCAGGCCCCAGCCCAGCGCCGCCACAACGCCGCAGCTGCTGTAATAGTCCAGCCGGGTGCGTATAAAACCACGGTACGGGGCTGTCAGGCTCGGGGAAGTCCTCACCACTCCGGGCCTGTAGCGCGGCATAGTCGGGCTATTCATGCGCCTCTTTTTTTCTCTTAACGGTTTTTCTCTCATCGGCGCGGTGCTGGCCCTGGCTGGCAGCGCAGGAGCCTTGACCATGACCTACCCCGGCAGCACCACGACCATTCACGAAAAGGCGGGCGACTTTGCCGGTGCCCAGCTTGGCGGCCTGCAACTGGGCGGCGATAGCCTGAAACTGGCTCCCGGCCAGCAGGTCGGCACCCTAACCAGCCAGCCCGTGAGTGTTCCGGCCTTCGACGAACTGGTGCCGTCATGGAACACCCAGACGGGCAAGGCGGGCAGTGTGGGCGTGGAGGTCCGGGCGCAAACTGGGACAGGCTGGACGCAGTGGTACTCATTTGGCCGCTGGAGCGCCGCCGAGGGCCGCACCAGTCAGAACGGGCAGAAAGACGCGCAGGGAGAGATCCGCACCGATACACTGCGCCTGAATGCCAAGGCCAGCGCCTTTCAGTACCGCGTGACCCTGCGCGGCCCCGACACCCGCGTGCGCCTGATCGGCATAAGCACCAGCTTGCGTGGGAACCGCGCCGCCGGACTGGGGCAGCCGGGCGACCCGCAAAACTGGGGCAAGGTCAATGACGTGCCGCAACGCTCGCAGATGATTTACCCCGGCGGTGGCGAGGTCTGGTGCAGTCCGACCAGCGTGAGCATGATCCTGGCGCACTACGGAGTGAACCAGACTGTGCCGCAGGTGGCCCACGGCCTGTACGATCAGGCTTACGACGGCACCGGTAACTGGCCCTTTAACACCGCCTACGCGGGCGAACAGGGCCTGCGGGCCTTCGTGACGCGCCTGCCGAACCTCGCCGCCGCAGAGCACTACACTGCCGCCGGGTTTCCGCTGGGTGTCAGCCTGGGCTGGAAAAAGGGCGAACTGCCGGGCGCACCGATCTCTTATAGCGACGGTCACCTGATGGTGCTGGTCGGCTTCGACAGGGCGGGCAACCCGGTGCTCAATGACCCCGCCGCGCCCAGCAACGCCAGCGTGCGCCGCACTTACCCCCGCGCCGCCTTCGAGAAGCTGTGGCTCACGCACAGCGGTGGCCTGAGCTACGTGATCGCGCCGCAGCGTGCCGCCCTTCCCTAAAAGCGTGTTGATGCCGACTGCCGATTGAACCGGGCCGTTTTGGACTCAGTCCGAGCGGAGGCAAGGACAATACGGATTGTGCGGTATGGACTTGCAATCGGCTCTTTCTTGGGCAGAGCGTCTCCTTGGGCAGAACGGCACCCAGGATGGGGCCTGACCGCTTCTTGGGCAGAGCGGCACCCAGGAAGGGGCAGACAGCTCGGCCTAGAGGCGGGGGCCTATAGACTGAACCCATGTACTTTCCGGCCCCCTGCCCTACCTGCCACTGGGAAAACCGGGCGGAATTTGCCGACAGCAGCATTCACGACCTGACGTGCAGCCGCTGCGGGGCGCGGTACTGCGTGCTGCTGCGTAAGCACAAGTTCGAGGTCCTGTTCGACCTGGGCACCCGCGCCCTGATGGACGGCTACGCGCGGGAGGCCGTTGCCAGTTTTGCCGCCTCGCTGGAGCGCTTTTTGGAATTTTATGTGCGGGCTTTTGTGCTGGAACGCTCCGCTGGTTCGGGCCGCGAGTTCGGGGAGGTGGCGCAGACTTTCGAGGCAACCTGGAAACATGTGGTCAGCCAGTCCGAGCGGCAGATAGGCATGTTCGCGCTGGCCTACCTGCTGCGCGAGGGCCAGGAGCCGGAATTTCTGAGTGCCAGGGCGCTGGGCAGCGACTTTCGCAACAGGGTCATTCACCGGGGCTACCTGCCCACCCGTGAAGAGGTCGAGGGCTACGCCGCGCAGGTCTTCGAGCTGATCGACCGCCTGCTGACCCGGCTGGGCGGCGCGGCCTCACAACCCGAGGTGCTTCAGGAGCGGGAGTTTCAGCGGCATCTGGCGGCCCTGCCCGACACGGTCATCGCGGTGTTCGAGGAGCACCCCGGTATGTTCCGGGCGCGGCGCTTCGGCGGCCCCAGCCCGGCCAGCGCCGAATTTCCCAAGTCACAGCTTAAAGGCGCGGCCAGTAAACCGGCCAAGGCACTCAACGACGCCCGGAACTATCAGCAGGCACTGTTTCGCCAGGCGCTGGAAGAACGCGGCGAGGGCCTGAAGCGCTTCAAAGGAAAATAACTGGCCCCTTCATTCTACGTCCTGCTCTTTTTTTTCAGTCGTTCCACTCGGCAAAAAGATGGTCAAAAGAGCACCACCCTTTTGCAAAATGCTCTAAGATGGGACATGTCACAGCCACCCAGTGCAGGGAGCGACCCCACAAACACCCTGGCCGCCCGCCAGCGACTGATGCGCGTGGCCCGTGGACAGGAACCCGGCGACCTGCTGGTGCGCGGCGCACAGGTTATGCAGCCCGCCAGCCGCGAGATGTTTGAGGCCGATGTGGTTATTGCCGGGAGCCGCATCGCCGCCTTTGGGCCGGGATACCAGGCCGCCCGAACCGTGGACGCCAGAGGCGCCTATCTGGCTCCTGGCTTTATGGACGCGCATATTCATATCGAGTCAAGCCTACTGACCCCGGCGGCTTTTGCAGCGGCAGTATTGCCCCACGGCACGACCTCGGTGGTGGCCGAGCCGCACGAAATCGTGAATGTGCTGGGCGCGGCGGGCCTGGAATGGATGCTGCGGGCCGGAGCAGGCTCGGGGCTGCGGGTCTTCGGGTCGGTGCCGTCGTGCGTGCCAGCCAGCCAGTTTGAGGAAGGCGGGGCCACCCTGGACGCCGCCGACATTGCCCGGCTGCTTGAGGTACCGGGCGTGCTGGGGCTGGCCGAGATGATGAATTATCCGGGCGTGCTGGGGGGCGACCCCGGCGTATGGACCATTCTGGAAGCTGGTAGAAAAACAGGCAGGCGGCTCGACGGCCACGCCTCGGGCGTCAGCGGACGCGACCTGCTGGCCTACGCGGCGGCGGGCCTGCACTCGGATCACGAGGCGACCACGCCAGAGGAAGCCCGCACCCGCCTGCGAGCGGGCCTGTGGCTGATGGTGCGCGAAGGTTCGGCGGCCCGCAACCTAGAGGCGCTGCTGCCGGTGCTGCGGGAGCGCCCCCGCCGCGCCATGCTGGTGAGCGACGACGTGAGCGTCAACGAGTTGCTTGCGCTAGGCCACCTTGACCGGCTGCTCAGGATGTGTGTGGCAGGCGGCCTGCACCCGCTCGACGCGCTGGCCCTGGTGACTTGCAACCCGGCGGAATACTGGGGCCTGCACGACCTCGGGCTGGTCGCGCCGGGCTATCACGCCGACTTCGTTCTGCTGGACAACCTCACCGATTTCCGCGTGTTAGAGACCTTCGTGGCCGGGCAAGAAGGCCGGGCGGGGCAACAGACGCCCACACCTGAAGGCGGCGGCGTGAATCTGGGGGCCGGGTGGTCACAGGCGGCGTTTGACGTGCCCGCTGGGTGGCCGGTTATGCGCGTTTTTCCCGACCAGATCACCACAGAACAGGCCCCAGCGGGCACGGGCGACGCAAAACTGGTGGCAGCCGACCGCTATGGGCGCGGCGCACAGGCCAGCTGCTGGACCAGCGGCACCGGACTGCGCGGCGGCACCCTGGGCATCAGCATTTTGCACGATGCCCACAACGCGGCCTTTCTAGGCGGTACAGACGACGATATCCGGCAGGCGGGGCACTTTCTACAGGCGCTGGGCGGTGGGGTCGTGGTGGTCGCGGGGGGCAAATTGCTGGCCTCGTTGCCGCTGCCCTACGCCGGACTAATGACCGACCAGCCGCCAGAGCAGGCCGCCGCCGCCCTGGAAAACATCACGGTGGCGCTGCGGGGCCTGGGCTGCACCCTCCCCTATCCCGTCACGACCCTGAGCTTCCTGGGCCTCAGCGTTATTCCGGCGCTCAAGCTGACGCCGCGCGGTCTGCTGGATGTGGCGGCTTGGCGCTATATAGGGCACTGATTCATATAGGGCACTGATTCCACCTGCGACCGCAGGTCTGCGACCGGGCACTGGCCGCGCGCTCCGGCATCCTGTCCAGTTTGCTATGCTCCGTACTGACCGCGTGAGTATCACAGTGCTACGGACCATCCCTTGTTAATGACATCTAGGCCAACCCTTCGAGCGACCCCAGACAGCAGGTCTTTCCATGTTCCCGTCTGGTGGGTCTGCATAGTGTCGCGGGCCAAAAAGCCGTTTATAGGCGCACCTAAGCTATGACGCCGCCTGTTCCCAGCACAGGCCAGGGCGGACGCAGGCCAGCCGTCTGGACCACGCGGGAAGCCTTGCGGGCCTTTTCATGGTCGCGCTTCCTGACGCTGCTGGCGCTGCTCCTGACCAACCTGCTGACGCTGCTGGGGCTGCTGTGGGTCAACCGCACCAACAATGAACGTATCGTGCGGCTGCAAACTCGAACGTCCCTGGAACAGATGATCCGGGTTGCCACTGACAGTACCCGTGGCTATCTGAACACCGCCGCGACGATGGTCAAAATTAATCAGAGCGTGCTGCAAAGCGGCCAGGTCAGCGTAAACCACCCGGCCCAGCTTCAGCAGACCTTGCAGGCCATCGTAAATGCTGTTCCGCAACTCGACGGCGCGATGGTCGGCCAGAAAAACGGCGACTTTACCCTGGTACGCCGCGACGGTCCCCACCTGCTTGTCCAACAGATCAGCCGGCAGCCCCAGCGCCGCGTGACCGAAACCCTGTTAGGCCAGGCAGGCGAGGTCCTCAAACGCCGGGTGGTTCAGAACACCTTCGACCCGGCGCAGCGCCCCTGGTTTCGTTCGGCGGTGCAGGCGGCAGGCCAGATCAGCTGGACCGGACCTTATATTTCTGCCTCATCACAGCTGCCGGGCCTGACCGTGGCCGCCACCACACGGCTGACCACCGCCGCTGACCAGCAGCAGGCCGTGATCGCCATGGACGTGCAACTGCGGGGCCTAACCAGGTTTTTGCAGGGCGTGCAGCTAAGTCCGGGGGGCCGGGCCTTTATCACCGATTCGGACGGGTACGCCCTGGCCGCGTCACGGGCCTGGCCGGTGCAGGTCCACGGCCACGTTCCACGGCTCTCGGAAGTGGCCGATCCAGCTTTGCAAGCCCTCCTGGGCCACCGCGACAGGCTACCGCCGATGGTCAATAACCAGAATGATCTGCGGCAGTTTATGGTCGGAGGCCAGCGCTACGCCGCCGTCCTGCGGCAGTTTCAGTTGCAGCCCAGCCAGCACTGGATCATTGGGATCTACGCGCCTGAGAGCGACTTTACTGGCGAGCTGAATAAACTGCGCACTCAGCAGCTTTACTTTGTCTTTCTGCTGACCCTCCTGAGCGCCGCCCTGTCCTGGCCGCTGGCGTTTCAGGCCACGCGCCCCATGAGCGCCCTGCAACATCAGGCGACGACCGACGCACTGACCGGGCTACAAAACCGCGCCAGCTTTCTGGCCCACCTGCGGGAACTGCTCGCGCCGCAGACGGAGCAGGAACTCGGGGTGGTCATTCTGGACCTCGACGGCTTCAAGACGGTCAACGATACCTTTGGCCACGCCCGTGGCGACGAGGTTCTCCGGCTCATCGCGCAGCGCCTTAAAGCAGCGGTGCGCGACGGAGACATCCTAAGTCGTCTGGGAGGCGACGAGTTCGCGCTGATTATCCAGGGCGCGACGCGGGAAACTGTGCGCCTGCGGGCCGAGGGGATTATTCACGGCCTCCAGCAGTCTGTACGGATCGAGGGCATCGAGCACCGGCTAGGAGCCACGGCGGGGCTGGCTTTCCGCGCCACCGAAGCCCAGCCAAGCGCCGAGGAACTGCTGGCCCGCGCCGACAAGGCCCTGCTGCGCGGCAAACGCCAGGGCAAAGGCCGCGTATGGATCAGCGGCGAAAGCGGCTCGACCCTGCTGGATTAACACGCCCAACCCAGGCCTGTGCCATCCTGGGACATGACTCAGAACACCCCGGTAACGCTTAAGGTTGAAGGCTACGGCGACATTCAGGCCCAGGCGGGCGAACGGCTGGTACTGGCGCTGGAACGCGGCGGCGTGGACATCTTGCACCGCTGCGGCGGGGTGGCCCGCTGCACGACCTGCCGGGTGTCTTTTCAGGCAGGCGAACCCGGCACCATGACGATTGCGGAATTCGACAAGCTGACCGAAAAGGACCTGCTGGGCAGCGCCCGCCTCGCCTGTCAGATCGAGTGCGCCCAGGGGATGCAACTCACCCCCCTGCAAACGGCCAGCGCCACTGGCCTGGAAGCGGGAAAAGCCCCCAGCGAGGACATTCAGCCTGAACCCCAGTGGATCACCCGCCCCGGAGTCAGTACCGAAGGCTAACCCACCCCTTCTAAACCACAACAGTTGCCAGAACAGTTAGGGAGCTGCCGGGTGTGGCCAGGTCACCGCCCCGAGCGGACTTGCAAAGCTGCGAAGCAGAGCGGATTCGGGCGCTTTCTCCGGGTACACAGAACTGTAAGCGGAGTCCGTATACCCCAGGATGCGCCAGGCTGGGGGGGCGGGCGGCTTCACTCGCCTGAGCGGTCCAGCTCCCAGAGTTCCAGAATCTCGGCGGCCTCGTCCGCGTGCATCTGTTCAATCAGGGCCCCCTTGTACGTGCCCACACTTTTGCCCTCGGCGCGGGCGGCCTTCCAGGCGTCCAGCAGGGCCTGGGCCTCTGCGGCGACCGCAGCTGACGCCCCAAACGCAGCGTTAGCGGCACCAATCTGATCAGGATGAATAACTGTTTTGCCCGCAAAGCCAAGCATCCGGCCCTGGGCGCACTCACGGGCAAAGCCCCCGGAGTCACGCACATCATTAAAAACAGCGTCCACAGGTATCTTTCCCGCCGCCCGCGCCGCCAGCACTACGCCTGAAAGGGCGCCCAGCAGCGGCAAGCGCTCGGGGTGCGGCTGGGTTCGCAGCGCCCGCGCCAGGTCGTTGGCTCCAACCAGCAGGCCCGCCACGCCGTTCACGGCGGCAATACTGGCCGCGCCGAGCACCCCCGTGGGCGTCTCGATCATGGCCCACAGGGGAACACGCACCTGCAACTCGCGCACGCTCTGCGCCGTTTCAACTTTGGGAACCACCAGTCCGTCCACCCCGGCAAGCAAGGCCATTTCCCGGTCGTCGTTTTCCCAGAGGGTTCCTAAGCCATTGACCCGTACCAGCACCGGGCAAGTCCAGGGCTGCCTGAGAGCCTCCCTGACATTTTGCCGCGCCACGGCCTTGTGTTCCGGGGCCAC
This sequence comes from Deinococcus sp., assembly GCF_018260405.1. Taxonomy (GTDB): domain Bacteria; phylum Deinococcota; class Deinococci; order Deinococcales; family Deinococcaceae; genus Deinococcus. Next base: position 449 of record NZ_JAGLBG010000093.1, on the reverse strand, counting down.
GGCATCTTCCAGATCCAGAATAACCGCGTCGGGCCGCAGCCCCAGCGCCTTTTCGATGGCTCTGGGCTTGTCGCCGGGCACATACAGCATGGAGCGCAGGGGCCTGAGGCTCATTTCCGGTCCTGCTGTGGGTGGGCCGGGGCCCGATTCTGCGCCGCACTAGACGCCAGCACGAAGGGCAATAAGACCAGCAGGAAGTTTACCGAACGCTTCATATCCCGATTATGGCGCGGCCAGATAAGCCAAGCACCACATGGGGCCGTTTGGCCCAGGAATACGGGCTGCGCCAGCAAGTACGCCTGCTTGTGGACGGCGCAGGGCCAGAAAGATCAGGCGAAGAGGGCCAAGGTTGTTTAAGGAGCTCTTGGCTACACAGTAGTTCGGAACCTTTCAGGCTGCTTTAACGCCCAACCGCAGGAGTTCACGGAGTGACTCGCCCATTTCCATCA
>NZ_JAGLBG010000092.1 GCF_018260405.1 Deinococcus sp. | reverse complement strand
GGAAGGCGTAACCGAGCAGATCATCGCGCTGTTCCTCGGCGGTTTTGGCGCGGCGCGGCGCGGCGGTGGCGGGTTCCTCTGGCTGGCTGGAGCGCTTGAAACGTGGGCGGGTCATGCCTCCCAGTATGCCCTCCCGGTTCGGCGCACCTTGACCCTGGTTGGTCAAAGGGGGCATACTGTCAAAGTTGCCTCTGGACATAGAGGCAGACCAGCCTCCGGGCTGCCCGCGCGGGAAGGCGTACCTACAAGGCCCCCCGACGCATCGCGTTCCCGTCCAGAAACCTGCGCCCGTTGCAGGTGGGAACCGCCCCGCACGGCAGAAGGCCGCAGTGGGAGAACCAAGGAGAAAGAACATGGCTTTACGTCACAAGTCCGCCCAGAAGCGCCACCGCCAGAGCCTCAAGCGCCGTATGCTCAACCGCAGCCGCAAGAGCACCATCAAGACCTTTACCAAAAAGGCCCTCGAGTCTGTGACGGCTGGCGCCGATGTCGCCGCTGCTCAGAGCAAGGCCGAGAGCCTGATCGACAAGGCCGCCAAGGGCAGCACCCTGCACAAGAACGCTGCGGCCCGCAAAAAGAGCCGCCTCGCCAAGGCCATCAACAAGGCCAAGGCTGCCCAGCAGGGCTAAAGCTTTAACACGCAGTCTGCACGGAGGCCGCCTTTCGGGGCGGTCTTTTTTGTGGCAGTCTGGCCCGGCATATAAGCTGGGGGCATGAAAGTGGTTATCAGTGTAGATATGGAAGGCGTGTGCGGCGTGGCATCGTGGGTGCAGGTCAGCCCGCCCGAGTTCGGGGGACTGGTCAACGGCACCGAATATCAGGCGGCTCGTGAGCGCATGACGCTAGAAGCCGCCGCCGCCGCTGAGGGTGCGCTGGCAGGCGGGGCCACCGAGGTGCTGGTCAACGACAGCCACGACACCATGCGAAACCTGATTCCCGAACTGCTGCCCGACGGCGTGACATTTACCAGTGGCAACGACAAGCCCCTGAGCATGGTCGAAGGCGTGCAGCATCCGGGCGTGGGGGCACTGCTGTTCGTGGGCTACCACGCCCGCGCCGGAAGTATGCGCGGCCCGCTGGCGCACACCTGGAACGGCGCGGTCAGGAACATGCGAATTAACGGCGTAGACACCGGCGAATACGGCCTCAATGCGCTGCTGGCCGGACATTACGGCGTACCAGTGGTGTTTGCCAGTGGCGACGACGTGGCGATGGCCGAGATCAGGCAGGAATTGGGCGAGCAGGTCGTGTGCGTTAGCGTCAAGGAGGGCCTCAGCAGCTTTGCCGCCGTGCACCTGCACCCGCGTGAGGCTCAGCGCCAGATTCGCCAACGGGCTGAGAAGGCGGTCATGGCCGCCAAAAAAGCCGTGCCGTACACGACGCGCTGGCCCGCCGCCTGTCAGCTGACCTTCGACCATGAGGCCCGCGCCGATGCCTGTGAGCGGGTGCCCGGCATCACCCGGATCGATAACATCACGGTGGGCTGGGAAAGCCCCAATGCCTATCACTTATTTCAAACGTTCCGGATGCTGGCGAAGGTCGGGGAAGTGCGGCTGAACGGCTGAGTCTTCTTGCTGCTGGCGACCGGTTTTGCTGCAACTCTTATGTAGCCGTTTTAGAGCAGCTTGCATGGTTACGGCGTTTGAAGACCCCTGCCTTAAACAGCTGCGTTGGGTCAGAGCGGCTTCTGGGTCAGAACGGCACCTATGAAGGGGCCTAAGCGTGTCCCGACCGTGCTGGAATTGAGCGTAATCCTTATCAGTCGGCCTAAGGACGGTCAAAAGGGCCTCACCTTAGAGCATGTTGCAAAAGGGTGGCGCTCTTTTGACCATCTTTTGGCCGACTAGAGCGAGTGAAAAAGAAAGAGCAGGACGTAGAATGAAGGGGGCAGCGGTGTTCTTCCGACATGCGCATAATTCGGGGAACTGCCCTAAAATGCTGTAACTTGGCGTATGCAAATCAGGTCTTTGGTACTGCTCGGCGCGTTAGCGTTTTCCGGCCCAGCGGGAGCGGCGACCCTGTGGGCCGGGGCCGACGCACTTACTTCAGGGTTCGGCGTCCACGCCGGAAAATCGCTGCTGCGCGTACCTTTTATCGGAACACTGGGCGTCGAAGGCAACCTTGAAAAGGGCTGGAGCGACAAGCCCAACCGGTACGCGGCGGGGGTGACGGTCCGTGATCTCAACCTGCCGTTTACTAAGGTAGACGCCTTCGGCACACTGGGGGCCGAGTACAGGGGCGGCACCCACCTCTACGCCGAAACGGGCCTGCGTGGGCCTCTGCTGGGTCCGGCAGGCTGGCGGGCCTTTGTGCGGGCCAACAGTGCCCGTCAGTTCGGCGCGGGCGTCGGGCTGGAGCTGCGCTTCTAAAGGGGGCCGGGCTGAATTACCCTCTGTATTATCCTCGGTCGGCCCTGATTCGTAACACTTCGTCCAGAATTTTGCCCGCGACCTCACGCTTGCTTAGGCGGGGCCAGTCCTCGTAGGTGGCGTCGGGCCGCACCAGCGTAACCTGATTGTCGTCGCCGCCAAATGAAGTGCCCTCACGTGTGGGGTAATTCAGCAGGATAAAGTCGGCGTTCTTGCGCTGCGCTTTGGCGGCGGCCCGTTCGATTCCGGCGTGTGTTTCCATGGCAAAGCCGACCAGCACGCGCCCGCCTTTGTGCTGCCCGAGTTCGGCCAGAATGTCCGGGTTAGGGGTCAGGTGAATGGTCACGTCGCCAGCGACCTTGGCCTGTTTTTCGCTGGCCTGGTTGGCGGCGCGGTAGTCGGCCACTGCCGCCGTCATCACGACGACCTGGGCCGTCTGTGCGGCCTGAACAACGGCTTCCCGGAGTTCAAGAGCAGTTTCGACCCGCACCACACTTATTCCGCGTGGGCTAAGCAAGTTGACCGGGCCAGTCACCAGCGTGACTTCCGCTCCACGGTCACGGGCTTCCTCGGCCACCGCGAAGCCCATCTTGCCGCTGGACGGGTTGCTGATAAACCGCACCGGGTCCAGGTATTCACGTGTTGGCCCCGCTGAGACCAACACGCGTACCCCCTCTAGGTCCTGCTTGACTGGGCGCAGCAGGCCCAGCGCGGCGGCGGCGATGTCTTCCGGCTCACTCATGCGGCCCAGGCCTTTGCCCTCGCCCTGGGTGCCGAATGCGCCCACTTCCGGCCCCAGAAAGTGGTGGCCCCAGCTCCGTAGCGTGGCGGCGTTATGCTGCACGGCAGGGTGGTGCCACATTCGCTCGTTCATGGCCGGAACCCACAGCACCGGGCCTTCTACACTTAGCAAAGTGGCGCTGGCAAGGTCGCCCGCGTGCCCGTGCGCCGCGTTTGCCAGCAGCTCTGCCGAGGCTCCGATCACCACGGCGGCGTCTACTTTCGCCAGCTGAAGATGCTGAGCAGTGGGCCGCGCCGCGAACCAGCTTTCATCGGTGGCGACTGGCCCGTCGGCGGCAGTCGCCAGGCTCAGTTCGGTGATGAACTCCAGAGCGGCCCGCGTGGCGATCACCCGCACCTCGGCCCCGGCCTCGCGCAGTCGCCGCAGCGCCGAGGGAGCTTTAACGGCGGCCATACTGCCTGCCACGATTACCAGAATCTGTGGTCGCTGTCCTCTGTCCAGGGGGGCAGACGGAACTTCCGAAGTGGGCATCATGCAGGCAGTTTAGTGGAATGGCTCCAAGAGAGCAGTTTGCACCGAAAAGACCACGTTGTTTGAGGCCTTTGATGCCAAGAAGCGGGCAGGCCCCATCCTGGGTGCCGTTCTGCTCAAGAAGCGGGCAGGCCCCATCCTGGGTGCCGTTCTGGTCAAGACAGCGGGCAGGCCACTTCAGTCGGGAGTCTGCCCGCGCACTTGTACGCCACTTTCCGCATGTGGCCCGGTGGTAGGGAGGAGGAGCTGAGCGGGTGGCTCGCCGAGCGGCGTGACCTCGATGATTCCGTTCGGAGAAACGCTGATGACGTGCCGTTCGGCCAGACTCCAGATGGCGCGGTGAACGGCCATTTCGCTGGCTGCCTTTCCCTGGGCCAGTGTGTCGAGCAGTTCGGTATAGCGCGGCGCTCGCCGCTCGCCTCCGGCCCACGCTGCGGCGTCTAGCGCCCGCAGGAGCACCCGGCGTTCCTCGGTGGTCGTGGCGACGGCCAGCACCTTTTCGCGGGCCAGCAGTCGGGCGCTGCGTTCTTCGCGTTCGCGTCGGCGCTGGGCCAGTGCGGTGTTCAGTTCCGGGTTCACCGGGCCGCCTGGCCTAGCCTGCCGCGCCTCGATCAGCATTTCGAGGCGCTCATCAGCGCGGGCCTGCGCTCCGCTGCGTAGCGTTTCGGCGCTTACCTTCAGGCCAGAGGCCACTTCCTGCACGCGGGGATCGCTCAGGGCGCGGGCCGCGAGTCGCCGGGCCAGACTTCCTAGCCCTGATCCTGTCGGCTCTGCGGCAGGAACGGCAGTCACCGGATCGCTAACTTTCTTAGGCTTGCTCATATCCCAAAGGTGGCACGTTTCCGGGGGGCAGACATCCCCCTTTAGAGCATTTTGCAAAAAGATGGTGCTATTTTGACCATCTTTTTGCCGAGTGGAACGAGTGAACAAGAAAGAGCACGACGTAGAGTGAAGGGGGCGGTGGTGTTTTTCCGACGCGCCCATCATTCGGAGAACGGCTCTAAGTATGTTGTCCTTAACAGGACAAGCCTTCGGAGCAGCGCCGACCTCTGCATTCCCAGACCCCTAGTTCTCTTGCCCACTCCGTTCGGAAAAACAGTTTGCGCGTATGAACTATTTTTCAGAGCGGCCTTGCAAAGCTGCGCGGCACAGCGAGTAGGCAAGCGGCGGGTCAGGTGGGCGGCGCGGCTCTGTTTCTGGTCGGCGCCGACCCCGCTTTAAGCTGTAGACATGGGCCGTAATTTCCGCATTGTCGCTGTGCAACCCAAGTGGGCAGCGACCGACTTTATTTCGGCTCAGGCGTTCAGGCGCTGGATGCGTGGGCAACTGGAACAGGCCCGGCCACATCTGCATCCGGAGCGGCCCAATCTGGTCGTGCTGACCGAGCTAAACGGCCTGCCGCTGGTGCTGCGGGGCGGGGCCTGGGCCTTGCCGCTGCGTACCTTCGAGCGGGTGGCGGCAGCGCTGGTCATCGCCCGGCTGGTGCGGGTGCTGCCGCTGATATGGCGCGAAAAGGTGTCGCCCGTTCGCGCCTTGCAACTGGTGGGCAGCCACGAGAACGCCCAGCTGTACCTGCAAACCTGCCGTGACCTGGCGCGTGAATACGGCGTGTACCTGTGCAGTGGCAGTGCGCCGATGCCGCGTTTTTTTCTGGCAGGGGGGCGCATTCGGCGCAGGCCCGGCATCTTGACCAATCAGGCCGTTCTTTTTGGTCCGGCGGGCGAACTCATCGGCGCGTCCGATAAGGTGCACCTGACGCCCAGCGAACAGGCGGGCGGGGTAGACCTGACGCCGGGCAACCTTGCCGAGCTGCGCGTGTTTCCGACCCCGGTGGGCGACCTCGGCGTGGCGATCAGTCTGGACGCTTTCCGCCCGGACGTCATCGCGTGGCTCGAACGTCTGGGCTGCACGGTCTTGTTGCAACCAGACGCCAACGGTGCGCCTTGGACCAGTCTGGAAGGTTTGCCGCCCGACCCGGCCCACGTGCGCGATCAGCCGGTGGCCTGGCTGGAATCGAGCTGGCAGGTCACAGTTACGAGTGCGACCATCCGGTACGCGGTCAACCCGATGGTGGTCGGTAATCTGCTGGACCTCTCTTTCGATGGTCAGAGTGCGATTACCGCGCGCCCGGACGAGGCTCCCGAACTCCGCAGCTACGTGCTCACGTCGCCGCGCCCTGGGTTTCTGGCGTTGGCTCCCTGGGTTATGCAGGGCCACCCGGAAGCCCTGCGGCGGCGGGGCAAGGAACTGGCTGCGCTGAGTGGCTCCCCGCTAGAGAACACCTATCATACGGACGTACTGAACGCCGACCTGACGTTGCCTGAGACGGTACTCCCCGTGCCGCAGCCAACGCCGCATGAGGAAGCCCTACGCGCCTTGCTGGATTTGCCGGCCCCGGCTGCCCGGCGCCTGGTCTGGCCGTGGCTTCTTGGTCTGGGCGTGATGGCCCTGGCTTTCGGGGCAAAATGTAAAGGCGCACAACGTAGAAGAGATTGACAACAAGAAGCGCCCCTCGTATACTTCCCCTCGCGCTTAGGAAAGCCTCCTGGCGCACCCACCGCAGAGCAAGTTTAAGCACGGGGGGTTGGCCGAGTGGTTGAAGGCGGCAGTCTTGAAAACTGCAGTGGGGCAACCTACCGGGGGTTCGAATCCCTCACCCCTCGCCAAAGTTGTACTGCATGACAATCTGGAGAGGTGGGTGAGCGGCTTAAACCAAGCGTTTGCTAAACGCTCGTACTCCAAAAGGGTACCGCGAGTTCGAATCTCGCCCTCTCCGCCAAGCAGTACACCACGTACCTGTAGCTCAGCTGGATAGAGCGTCTGACTACGGATCAGAAGGCCAGGGGTTCGAATCCCTTCAGGTACACCAATCAAAGCCCCGCCCAGTGCGGGGTCTTTCTTTTGTAACTGTCTTGCTGAATACGCTAATTCGGCCTCGCTACAACTACCGGACAACTACCGTGGCAGCAAAGAACCAATGCAGCCAACTTCCATTCTCTGTCGCCTCTGCAACTTCCAGCTTCGGCGGCTGGGGAATCAACTTCGGCCCAGCGTTCAAGTCCTTATCCAACACAGGCCCATACACGTCCTGTCAGAACCACACCCAAAGTTCTCCCGTCAAGCCTCGTGAAACGCACAAGGACGCGCCTCGACTCAGGAACTCGGCCTGCTCTCCGGCTGTGGGATTGCTGACCCATTCTTGCTCATAGCGGAGGAACTCGGCAAAGTGCTCGTTGATCTGCGGATCAATCCTTCGCCACTCCTGTACCACCTCAGTGAACCACTTGTCCCAAGAATCACACCAGACCGAATCAACATTCAGGCTGGCGCATTTCAGGCGACGTTTGAGCGTCGCACTCAAGTTGATTCCTCCTGCGCGAGTAGCGCCTCTTCCACAGCGGCAAGACGGCACTCCTGCTCACCAACTTCTAGCGTCCGCATCAGGGCTATGGAGATCTGCGTCAGTGCGTGAGTTGCCTTGAGTCGCAAGAGCTTATCTTCGTCGTCAAGCATCTCTTCTGCTGTGTCCAGAGCCTTGTTGAGCGCATTGACAATACGATTCAGGTCAACAGGCAACTTGGCACGGTTGGCAATTCGGCCCAAGTAGGTGCGATGGGTAGGCGTGGCCTTCAGGCCGCTCATCACTTCCCTCCCATGCCACTCAGCCAATGCTGACGCTGGCTATCACGCTCAAGTTGTCCTAGTCGATATTCTTCGTTCTCACGCTGAATCTCTTGGGCATGAATCCACATGGCTATGGACTGTCTAACTATTGCTTCAGCCTTGCTGCGTGGGTCGTTTCCATCCGATTCCCGCAGCGGCAAGCTGTATTCCTGCTCGAAGGTGCGGTCAATCTCGCCCGTAGCCGGAACAATTCGCAGCTTGAGCGGAGTTAGGTCAAGCTCCCGATTGGCGAATCGCTCGCGCAATTGCTCAGCAGTCAGCCCCAAGCTGAACAACTCTTCCCAAGCCTGACGGTGCAGGCTGTCCCACTCGACGCGCATCTCATCCAAGGCCAGCAACTAAGCAAGTCGTCTCGATCTACTCCTTGTTACCCTTCCTAACAAGGAGCAGATCACTAGCATCAACTTGACTTTTGCAGGTGGCCTTGGAACTGGGATTGCCGTTTATCGAAACAACCGGCTGGCTCTCCGAGGCCAATGGTAACTGTGCCAGCAACGACTATACGCACCCACTGGCATTCGCTCCTGGCACCGACGAAGGCCACCGGAAGGCGGGGCGGCTGCTGGCTCAGGCGCTGGGCACTCTAGGCGTGCCGATACTGCCGCTCTAAACAGAGGGTCAGCCTCTACACTGTCCTTATGGCCCAAACCCGTTTTGCCATGATGAGCGTCGTCGTCCTTTGCTTCACGTCCTGTGGTTCGGATGTCACACTAGCCGCACCTGTAACTGTCGGGGCCTGGGTGCGGCAGGGCGACTGCCAGCGCACCATCACCCAGGGCGCAAATCTGACATTCGCCGTCCAGGGGGCGACGCGCGTCACCGCTCAGGCATACACGCCAGCCTCAGGGACGTACCCGAGTCGGCTCGCGGTCAGCGTGGACGGCGGTCCCTGGAACGTGGTCGAAGCGCCCATCAGTGACCACAGTCAACAGATCATGCTTGTTCCTTCGCTCAGCCGCGCTCACCACGATATTCGCGTCGTGGTGAGCGGCATTCACGAACTCAGCCCCTTCTGGAGCGGTGACGCGGGCCTGATCTGGTGCGGCGTCGAAGGAGATGCGCTCGCGCCAAGCGCCACACCCACGAAAACAGCCCTGTTCATGGGCGACAGCATCACGGCAGGCATCGTCATTCGTGGGCACGATAAGCGCAAGGGGTACCCCGCCACCACTCCAGCCCAGAGCGCAGCCGAACTGGCGTGGCCTTATTTGACGGCCACGGGGCTGGGCCTGAGAGGCTGTCTGAGGCCCATATCGTCGGAGTATCCATGCTGCCCTCTTCATCAGGCGCACAATCGCTGGAGCA
>NZ_JAGLBG010000091.1 GCF_018260405.1 Deinococcus sp. | reverse complement strand
ATGAGCCCTGAGCAGAGGTAAGAAATGTGGTTGGTTTGCTGGAACGTATCTGATTAGCGGCCCACCTCCTGGCAGGGAAACAGGGTATCTGATTAGCGACCCTTCCGACCCGAGAAAAAACCTGTCTGGGATGGAGTTTTTAGAAGAAGAAATAGCCATTTCTCGTCAGAGCAAATACAGGAGGAAACCAAAAAATATCGTCTGACACGCTTATGTTTTGGACCTCTCTAGGGTACAAAAGCCGAGTGTAGACAAAGAAAGTCGGCTCCTGTACGGTTTTTTCTGCCATGAAAGACCGACGAAGCCGACATCTTCAGTATGACCTGTTCGCCACGCTCCAAGCTCACTTCGAGATTGACCCCAGGGCAACCGCAAAGTCGCAAAACCGAAGAATGAAGAGAAAGATTTCTGTTATAGACAGAATATATGGCTTGGAATTAAATATGACTGAGCGACAGAAACGGCCTTCTCCAGTGATGCATCAGAAGCAATTTGATCCGGCTTCAAAATTGAACCGACTTTGCGGAAGCCCTGAGATTGACCCCCGCAGGTTGGTCGTCCTGTGCGCCCTGATTCTGGGCATGATTCAGACCCGCAGTGTCGTGCTCTGGCGTCTTGTTCCTGTCGTCCAACTTGGTGAGAACGAGAACAGCGTCTACAAGAGACTCAAGCGTTTCATGCAGTATTCGCTGTCCCAGAACATGATGGCCAGGTTTGTGCTCTCGTTCTTGCGTGAGGAGCATGTGCTGCTCCTGCTAGATCGCACAAACTGGAAGTGGGGTCAGCAGGACATCAACTTCTTGATTCTGAGTGTGTCCTGACGAACATTCTCTTTCCCGCTCGCCTGGATACCGGCGAGTTCAAGTTGCTAGCGCACACCTCTAATGTTACAAATGTACCTCAGAGGGCGTGCGAAAACCTAACCCCTCTCTGGGTCTGTTGTTCAGTAAATGATGTACCACAAGCACTTTTTCCAAGGCAGTCTCGGTAAAATCCGTTCCCTTAGGGAAGAAATGGTTCCAAGCCCTCAAGCGCCTCCATGTTCTTCCCTGCATCCGCTTGAAAGCGAATTCCAGGGTGGATGGGATTCCCGGTAGTTCGATGGAACTATGACCGACAGGAAGCACCACAGGGTAAGCTCAGAAGGTCACGGATTGACCAACAGCGCGTTGTCAGTCCAATTGCCATGGCTGGTGTCCGCTGAATGTACTTTTTCCGTCGGAGTGGCTCTATCAGCGACTGGCGCAGACCCCTTTGCGTCCGACACCAGTTATAGACGCCCTGAACCAACGCAGCCAACGTGACTAGCATGGAAGGGAAGCCTCGCAAAAGCGAGGCTTTTGCGTGCCAGATGTGGATTCATTCGTCGGGCTGTCCCATTCTGGCGCTCAACCGCTGAGGTATTTGGCGTCGTGTAGCCAAGAGTCTGCAACTCCTGATTAACCCGTTTCTGCGTTCCAGCCGCAACTTCTGTCCTGACTTCCACAACCCGTCTTCCGCTGTACTCCTTGATGATGCGGACGTGGGCCAGACTGCGCGGGATTCGGTAAGCCTTCTTGGGAAAGCGCCCACGCTTTCCCCGTCTCGGTGGTTGCCAGACAGAACCGAACAGTTCCGAGAACAGGCTCTGATAGGGCAAATATCCGTCAGTGGACAGGACGAGACTCTGGGGAGCGGCGAGCCGCTCCTTTGCGCTACCCAGCAGAACCCTCGTCAATTCGGCTGTCCTCGCCCCTACTTGACCTTCGATGACAAAATTACTTTTGGGGTCGACAACGGTGAAATCCCAGGCTTGCTCGGCTTTCTTACCGAAGAAGCTGTGGCGTTCGTCGGCTTGCATGCTCGTGACCTTGAGGTCACGAGCATGCTGGTCATGGAACTGCTGCAAATGGACACCAGCCTGACGCATGATTCGAGCAACAGTGGTTCGGTGACAGCCTGTAAGTTCCGCTGTGGATGAGCAGCAATTGCCATGCGTGAGATGGTCGACAATGCTGTCGACGCGTTCAGGAGGCAATTTGCTTCCCCAGTAGGGTGTCCCTTTGGTCTCACTGAAGTGGGCACCACAGGTGCGGCACCGCAGGAGACGGCGCTGTTCAGGGCCATAGACCTTTCTGAGCCTGATGTTGTCACGCCCTGACGCATGGAAGTCTGGACAATGAGAGGTCTGGCAAACGAGACTGTCGAGTGGGAGAGAAAAAGACACGCCCGGAGATAGGCTCCGGGCGTTCCCATTTCAACCCCTGTCGGTCATAGTTCCAGCAAACTACCGGATTCCCGTCTGGGCGTTGTTTTGTAAGCTGGAAGCGGGGAAGTGCGGTACTGGTATAAGCCCATGCACATTTACGGTGTTCAGTGGCGTGTCCTGGGTGCCAAAAACCTGTTTGGTGAAACACTCTGTCTGGCGTACCACGGTCATGCTTGATTGGCTCTGGAACACTATGCCAAAAGATGCAATGGCGAGAACATGCACCAGGCGATGAAATCCAGAGGATTTCATCTGGAAGAGACGAATGTGACCGACCTGGAGCGAATTTCAACACTGTTTGGCGTGCTGTCCCTAGCGTTTATGTGGTGCTGCTTGATTGGGGAGTTCGAGGAGCAACGTGAGCCAACCAAGCCGCTCAAGCATGGCTATGCGCCCAAAAGCTTGTTCCGTCGGGGATTAGATACCCTCAGGAAAGCTATTGAGAATCTGGCCTGGGGCAAAAAGCCCGCTAGGACGAGGTTCAGGTACCTTCTCGCTACTTTTGTACCCTAGAGAGATGCCGACTATAACCTTGCTGCGATTTACCATCTGGTTCTCCCAATTTACGCGCTGAGTAGTTACCCCAAGTTGCCCGGTACCGAATGATGAGAGACTTTTCGGCCTTACTCCGCTGCGGGAGCTGTCCTCTGAGCAGGCGGCAGACTTTTCAGCGCCCACCACAGCCCTGCCGCCGTCAGCAGTGAGATCACGAACAGGGTCAGCCACGGCAGGTCTGGAAAGCCCAGGCGGGTGCCCAGGTCGATCAGGAGGCCTCCGATCACGTTGCCGACGGCGCCGCCGACCCCTAGACTGATGGCCCCGAAGCCGAAGTAGCTGCCGATCAGCTCGGGCGGGGCAAAGCGGGCCGTGAGGGTCTGCTGGGTCGGGAAGACCGTCATGGTGCCCAGGCTGTACAGGGCGACGCAGGCCAGCAGCGCCGCGAAACTGTGCACCAGGCCCATCAGCGCCAGGGCCAAACCTACAATCAGCACGGCTCCAACCAGCGCGACCCGCGTGCGGACGCGGCGCTCGAGCCACTGCATCACCGGGTACTGCAAGACTACCGCCAGCCCCGCGCTGAGGCCGTAGAGTGGCCCCGTCGCGCCCGGCCCCGCCAGCGCTACCGCTTTGAGGGTAATCAGCACATTGATCTGGGTGCTGAGAATAAAGTAGCCGATGAGAACCAGGGTAAAGCGCCGGAACCGCTGATCGGTCATGGCTGTTTTAAGCCCCAGCAGGCCGCTGCCGGACTTCGGGGCAGGCCGGATGTAGGGCAGGGTCAGTCCCATGACCACCGCCGCGATCAGGTACACACTGCCCGAGGCGATGGCGGCAATCTTGAAGCCCACCCCGATGATGGCGGCCCCAATCAGCGGCCCCATCACCATACCCAGATTGCCCGCAATACTCATCAGGCTGAACATGCGGGTGCGGTTTTCGGGGCGCGTGACCTCGGTGAGGGCGGCATTTTTGGGCGCGTCGAACAGGCCGCCGCCCACCCCCGCCACCAGCGAAGCGGCCAGCAGCACAGACAGCGAGTCGGCAAAGCCCATCCAGACAAAGCCCATCATCCGCAGCAGGCAGCCTGCCAGAATCAGCGGCTTGGGGCCAATCTGATCGGCCCAGGCCCCGCCAAAAATGGTGAGGCCCTGTTGCGTGAGTTGCCGCAGCCCCAGCACCAGCCCGACGCTGGCCGCCCCCCAGTTCAGGCCGTCGATAAAGTGAACCGTAATAAGCGGTATCACTGCAAAAAAGCCGCCCCACATGAGGAAATTGGACACGATCAGGCCAAGCTGGGCTGCCGAGGGACGAAAAGAAACTGTGGAAGTGCCCGGCGTAATCACGTTCCAGAGGCTACTCCTGTTGGGGCAGGTGTGCCGTGTCATACGGATTCCGCAAAATTCCGCCACAGTCGGAAAATCGCCGTCTGTGGCTCCATACCGCGAAACCCGTATGCTGTTCCTACTCACATCCGCTCGGATTGATTCAGAACTGCACCGAATCAATCGGAATCCGTATCATCCGGTCTGCCGTCTGTTTCATTGACCACCCCGCCGGGTTGTCCACTTCACACCCGGAACCCGTTTCTCTTGCTCGCTGCCGCAGCTTTCCAAGTCCGTATCACTCGCACAGCAGAAAATCCCCGGCCAGCAGGAACCGGGGGGCGCATAGACCAGGGTCTGGCCTCAGCTTTCCAGGTTCAGGGCCATCCCGATGAACTTGGTTTCGAGGTACTCTTCCAGGCCCCAGTGACCGCCTTCACGCCCTACGCCGCTGTTCTTCATGCCGCCAAAGGGTACATGCGGCGCCACTGCGGTCGGCCCGCCGTCGTTGATGCCCACGATGCCGTATTGCAGCGCCTCGGCCACCCGCCACGCCCGGCTCAGGTCGTTGGTATAGGCGTAGGCGGCCAGCCCGAACTCGCTGTCATTGGCGAGGCGCAGGGCTTCTTCCTCGGTGTCGAAGATGACCACCGGGGCCACCGGCCCGAAGGTTTCCTGCTTCAAAATCAGGCTGTCAGGGGCCATATTGGTCAAAATGGTGGGTTCAAAGTAGAGCCCTTCCTTGACCTTGCCGCCGACTGTGGCGGTAGCGCCCCTGCTGAGTGCGTCGTCTACCTGCGCCTTAATTTTGTCGAGTCCGGTCTGTTCAACCACCGGGCCGATATTGGTGTCGTCGGCCAGCGGGTCACCCACCTTCAGCGCCGCCGTCTTTTCGGTCAGGATGCGGGTAAATTCTTCGGCGATGCCGCGCTGCACATACACCCGGTTGGTGCAGATGCAGGTCTGGCCGGTATTGCGGAACTTGCTGGCGATGACTTCCTGGGCAGCTTTGGTGGGGTCGGCGTCGTCAAAAATCAGGAAGGGAGCGTGTCCGCCGAGTTCCAGGCTCACGCGCTTGATGGTTTTAGCGGCCTGCTGGTATAGCAACCGGCCCACGGCGGTGCTCCCGGTGAAAGTCAGCTTACGCACCCGCTCGTCTTCCATAAAAGGGGCGGTCAGGCCAGCGGCGTCGTTGGTGGGCAGCACCTGAAAGGTATCGGCGGGGCCGCCCGCTTGCAACCACAGCTCGGCCAGAAACAGGGCCGTCATAGGCGAGAGCTCGGCGGGTTTGACGATAATCACGCAGCCCGCCGCCAGTGCTGGGGCCACCTTGCGGGTAATCATGCCTGCCGGGAAGTTCCAGGGGGTCACGGCGTACACGATGCCCACCGGCTCCAGGCTGGTAAAGCCGCGCTTGTGGTTAAAACGCATAGAAATCCGCTCACCGCTGATGCGCCCGGCTTCCTCGGCGCACCACTCGATGAAGCTGGCGGCGTAGGCCACCTCACCGCGTGTCTCGGTAATCGGCTTGCCCATTTCCAGGGTCATCAGGCGGGCGAGTTCTTCCTGGTGGGCAAACATCAGGTCGTTCCATTTGCGTAGAATCTTGCCGCGCTCGTTGGGGTTAACCTTGCGCCAGGATTTCAGGGCGAGTTCGGCAGCGTCAATCGCTTTGCGGGCGTCATCTGCCGCGCAGTCGGCCACGCTGCCGATGCTCTGGCCGTTGCCGGGATGAAAGACTTCAAAGCTCTGGGCCGTGGTGCGCCACTCGCCCGCAAAGTACGCCTTGCTACGGAGAACGGATTCGTTGGTAGGGGTTGTCATGGGGTCACCTTTAGAGCATTTTGCAAAAAGATGGTGCTCTTTTGACCATCTTGTTGCCGAGTGGAACGAGTGAAAAACAAAGAGCAGGACGGAGAATGAAGGGGGCGGCAGTGTTGTTCCGACGTGCCCATCATTCGGAGAACTGCTTTAAGAGGTCGAATTGGGGCAGTTGGGGGTGTTCAGAGAACAGGATAGCCTGCACCGAGCCAGTGGCACCGAACGAGTGTGACGTTTTCACCCGGCACATACGCCTCGGTCACGGCTGCCTTCAGCCCGCAAAGGGGACGCCGCTCCTTGACCACCGGGCCGTCGCTGGAAAAAGCCACGTCCACGTCCATGCTCTTGTATGGCGGCTCCGGCTCTGGCGTGGGCCGCCGCTAGTTTTCCGGCATACCGCACCTCGCCGTCCTCGATAAGCAGCGCTTCTACCGTGCGCTCGTCGGCGTAGGGCCGAATGATTCCGCCGTGATATAGGACTTTTGCCGTGGTCACGCCCGGTAGTCTCTGTTCCGCCAGATAATGAACACGCCGTAATTCCGCACCGACTCATCTTCCAGGTAGTTGGGGATGATGCCCCAGACACCGTAGCCGCGCTTAAGCTGCACCGTTAGTACCGGGTCGGCCCGCTCCTCACGAATCACCTCGCCGACGTACTGCTCGATAGAGAGGTGGTCAGCCACCGCGCCGTAGCCCTTGGGCATGGCCCCGGCCACATGGCCGCGCAGGTTTAGTCGGCGTACCAGGTCATGCCGCGTGCCATAGAGCAGTTTCGCCAGGCCCTGTCCGCGCACCCTGGGGTGAATGCCGATATCCGCTCCGTACAGCCACTCGCCCCGTGGGTCATGCGTGGTAAACAGGTTGTCACCGGTTTCCTCCATAAAGGGGTGGGCGTAATGGCTAAAATCCACGTTCATCTGAAAGTCACTGCTGGAGCCGACCAGTTCCCCGGTCTGCGTATCGAACACCGCCAGTTGCCCCTCTGGAAAGTGCTGCTGCTGCGACAGGAAATGCCGGGCGGTCGCCAGTTCGCTCCCGCTGAGGTCAGGAAAGCACGCCCGCTGCACAGCTTCCAAGGCTGGGGCGTCCTCCGGGCGGGCCTGCACTACCACGTAGCGGCCATCCTCGCGGGTCGCCAGCACTTTGCGGCCAACGCCGCCGGGGTGGGGGGCGTCCATAATTTCGGCGCGGCCCGTGACGGCGCTGATGGGCCTTCCAGCCCCCAGGCTCTTGGCCCTGGCAACCATATCGGGAATCACCCCCGAGTGTTGGGTGGCGTGCAGCTTGCCGATGCCGCCCGCCAAATCAATCAGGGTGTTGCCCTCCACGTCGGTCACCAGTGCGCCCTGCGCCGAGGCGATGGCGACCGCGTTGGCCTGCCCGAGGACGCTGGTAACGGCCTGAGCGCGGCGTTCTTGCCGGGCCACACTGCGGGGGCCGGGAATCCTGGTGTTCAGCTGGATGTCAGCCATGTGAGTTCTCCGTTGCGGTGCTGAGTAGTGGGGGCAGCGCTGAGGCGCGAATTTCGGCGCAGTGTCTTACTGTTGAGTGCCGACTGCGTCCCTGACCGCCTGGCTGAAGATGGCTATTGCAGCCTGCAAGTCCTCGTCGGTCACGGTAATCGGCACCAGCACGCGGATGACGCTGCCGTACATCCCGGCTCCCATCAGCAGCAGGCCGTTTTCACGGGCCAGCTCAATGATGCGTTTGGCTGTAGCGGGGTCGGGTTCGCGGGTGGCCGGGTCCTTGACAAATTCGGCGGCTATCATCGCCCCGAGGCCGCGCACGTCGCCCAGGCCCGGCACCTCCTGTTGCAGCGCGTTCAGGGCTTGGCGCAGTTGTTCGCCCACGCGCCTGGACCGTGCCAGCAGCTGCCCGTCCCTAAAAAGGTCCAGCACAGCCAGGCCCGCCGCGCAGGCCAGCGGGTTCCCGGCGTAAGTTCCGCCCAGGCCGCCAGTCTGTGGCGCGTCCATCACCTCAGCGCGGCCTGTGACCCCGCTCAGGGGCAGCCCGCCGCCGATGCTCTTGGCAAAGCACAGCAGATCGGGCTTGACGCCGCTGTGCTCCACGGCCCAGAAGGTGCCGGTGCGCCCCACCCCGGCCTGAATCTCATCGGCAATCAGCAAGATGGCGTGCTGATCACACCGTTGACGCAGCGCCCTAAAAAAAGGCACCGGAACAGGCAGAAAGCCGCCCTCACCCAGCACCGGCTCGATGATGATGGCGGCTACCCGGCTGGCATCCACGGTGGTGCGCAGCAGTTCGTCCAGCCCGGCCAGCGCCATCTCGGTACTGACGCCGTGGTACTCGTAGGGAATGGGTGCGTGATAGATGTCGGGCGCGAACGGCCCGAAATTCTGCGCGTAGTACGCCTTTTTCCCGGTCAGGGTCATGCCCATCAGGGTGCGCCCGTGAAACGAGTGCGTGAAGCTGATGATCGCAGGACGCCCCGTGTAGGCGCGGGCAATTTTAACGGCGTTCTCGGTGGCCTCGGCCCCGGTGCTTAGGAAAATGGTCTTGGCTGGGCCTTCCCCTGGAAAACGGGCATTCAGGCGCTGAGCAAGGCGCAGATACGGCTCGTACATCGTGACCTGAAACGACGTGTGGCAAAACTGATCCAGCTGCTTTTTGACCGCTTCGATTACGGCGGGGTGGTTGTGGCCCACGTTCAGCACGCCGATACCGCCGACCCAGTCGTGGTATTCGCGGCCCTCCACATCCCAGATTTTGCTGCCCAGGGCACGCGCCGCCATCACCGGGTGGGCGTTGCTGATGCCGCGCGGCACTTCGCTCTGGCGCAGGGCCAACAGTTCTCCGGTTTTTGACAGGGTAGTCGTCATTACTAAAGACCTCCAGGTGGAATAAGGAGCTGGCGGATGGAGAAACAGGTGAGAGGCTGTTTAAACCCTACCCGAATGAAGCAGCCAAAGACGGTGACTCGGGACAGCGTAGGGCATCTGGGTGCTTTTCTCGGATGTCCGGAACTGTACCCGGCAGCCACTTAGCTCAGGTTACTTCGACGCTGGTCGCCAGGTTTCAGAGTGAACTAACAAAATAGACCGGACGTAACTACTCAGCACGATGAACACGGCGAAAAACTGCCTCCAGTTAAGTTTTTACCGAAATCAAGGCTAAGAATATGTCGGGAACATCGACCTCCCAGGACACCGCCTATAAACTTACTGCGATTTACTATCTAATTCGCCCAATTTACGCGCTGAGCAGTTACGAGTATTAAAGCCAAATCTAATTAGTTAGACTAGAGAATGTAAGAGCCTGTCAGTATAGCAATCTGACTTTTTACGAAAAATATGTAAATAGCATAGTAAAGGTATCACGGATGGGTGT
>NZ_JAGLBG010000090.1 GCF_018260405.1 Deinococcus sp. | reverse complement strand
TCTGCTCCAGCGATTGTGCGCCTGATGAAGAGGGCAGCATGGATACTCCGACGATATGGGCCTCAGACAGCCTCTAAAAGCCACCAATTGGTGCAGGTCTTCTCACCCGGCGGGGCGCTAAAAGTGAGAGCCTGAAGGCCCACTGGGAAAGGAGCATTACTATGACTGACCCCGGAGACCTAGCCAGCACCGACAGCAACGTTCGTAGCGACTTGCCCAGCGCCACCCCCGAGACGGTTAACCCCGGCCTGGGAGCCGACGGCGACGCGGCCAAGATCAGGCAAAACGAAAAAGATCAGGCCCGCGTGATGCAGACGCCCGACCCCCGCGACGAACGCTAAGCGACCAACTGAGCCACCAACACAGAGAGCCGGAGCTGTGTACGCTTCGGCTCTCTGTGTTGGCCAGATTTACGGCTCGCGCCGGTAAGCCACTCTACCGTTCACCACGGTCAGCAGCGGCCAGCCCTTCAGCATTTGCCCTTGCCAGGGCGTAAATTTGGCCTTACTCCTGAACTCGGCGGGGTTCACTTCGCGCTCGGTATCGAGGTCGAGAACCACCACATCGGCGGGCGACCCGGCTTCCAGCGAGGGCAAGGGCCAGCCCATCACGCGGGCGGGGCCAGCGGTCATCAGGTCAAGCAGTTTTTCCAGTCCCAGCCGCTCGCCAAAGCGGGTCCACATGATTGGGAAAGCGATCTCGATATAGGCGATGCCGCTGGGCGCTTCAAGCAGATCGCGCTCCTTCTCGGCGCGGGTGTGCGGCGCGTGGTCGGTGGCAATACAGTCTACCGAGCCGTCGAGCAGCCCTTCCAGCAGGTAGTCGGCGTCCTGGCGGGTACGCAGTGGCGGCGCGACCTTGTACATGGCGTCAAAGGTACGCAGGCTCTCGTCGGTCAGGTCAAGGTGATGTGGGCAGACCTCGCAGGTGACGGGCAAGCCGCGCCTTTTGGCGTCGCGCACAATGTCCAGCTCGCGGGCCGTAGAGAGGTGCTGAACATGGAGCCGCGCCCCAGTCAGCGCGACAATTTCCATGTCGCGGGCCACGCGGGCCGCCGCCGCCGCCGCCGGGTTGCCTGGCAGACCCAGTTCCTCGGACACTGCCCCCTCGTTCATCACGCCGCCTGCCCGCAGCGCGTCGTCCTCGGCATGAACCGAAATCACCATGTTGAGCGAGCGGGCGTACTCCATGCCCAGCCGCAGCACGCGGGCGTTTTCGTTGGTCAGGCCGTCGTCGGTGAACATCACGGCCCCGGCGTCCTTGAGGTAGCTCATCTCGGTCAGGTGTTCGCCTTTTTCGCCCCTGGTCACGGCGGCGGCAGGCTTCAGGCGGGCAAAACCAAGGCCGTCCGCCTTTTCGATGAGACTGCGAACCAGCGCGGGATCATCAATCACCGGGCGGGTGTTGGGCATACAGACCACCGTGCCGTAGCCGCCCGCCGCCGCCGCCGCGAGGCCGCTCGCCAGGTCTTCTTTCTCGGTCTGGCCGGGTTCGCGCAGGTGGGCGTGCAACTCAATGAGGGCCGGGGCCAGCGTACCGCCCTGGCCGTCGATGGTTTGGCCCTCGGCGGGTAGGTTCCAGCCTTTAATCAGGCCGTTTTCGATGGTCACCGACTCGGTTTTATCTGAGCCGACGCGCTTGATATTGGTGATGGTTAGGGTCATAAGGAAACTCCTTATCTGGTCGTCTGGACGGGTTCAACAACGACGACCGGACAAATGGGCGAATGGTAGTACAAATATTTTTCTTCGGGTGCTATGACCTTGCCAAACCCCATGGTGAAACTGAGGTCAAGAGCAGTGAGCAGGCTTCCTTGGCGAGATATCTGCTTGATCTGGCAGGTCTTCAGGACGTCTGTAAGTTCTTTGGGTATAGTGCAAATTGCTTTTTTATCCGTTGTTCTATAAGTACGCTCATACAGTAGGCCAAGGTTCCGAGCTAGCTCAACGATAGGCCCGGTTTCCTCTCGCAAGATGGCTAGGCTACCCGTTTTCAGAGGCTTGATGCTGACGTCATAGTGGTCATAAAATTGCCCCCGCTGAAGGTCGCCATAGTGCCATTCGTAACGGTCGGCACCCGGCCAACTCGCATACTCTGACAGACGCTTCCGGATTTGTATTGGCGGTTCCTTCAGGGTCATACACTGGCGATTCGGTGTAGTGTAGGCGGCTGGACATGGCCCCCATTCCTGCTGAAATTCCCATGTCAAAGCGTCATGCAAGTTCGGCATAAGGTCACACGCCCCCGCCCACCCATTCGACACCAAAAGCCCCAGCATCAGCGCCCGCTGCATTAATTCACCTCTGGCAATTCATCTACGTTCACGCGCCGCGCCCCGTTCACGTCGCTGAGCACGGCCAAATCCTTATTGAACAGGGCCGCGACGGTGTACGACTGGTCGGAGTCGTACCGGACCACGCAGCGTTCTAGCTTCAGGAACTTGGTGGTCTTTTTCATGCCGAACAGTGGGTCGGTGCAGGGCGTGGCCGGAAGCGGTTGGCCGGTTTCGGTGTAGGCGTTGCTGGCGGCCACGCTGACCAGGCGCACGTAATCCAGCGCCTCGGCCTCGGCAGACTGGGCGGTGCCTTCACGCTTGCAGGCGGTGAGCAGAAGTAAACAGAGAGTCACCAGGCGTTTCATTTCGTCTTAGGGCCTCAGGTCGGGAAACTCAGCGGCTTTGACCCGGCGCGTTCCCTGCGAGTCACTGACAATCAGCCAGCCGTTGCTGATCTTGGCGGCCAGTTCAATATGGTCTAGCGCCGTCACTCTGACGGAGCAACTTTCAACCGTATTGCGTTCGGGACGCATGGAAATGTCAATGGCCGGATGGTCACAAGGAGCCGTGAAAGGGCGCTGGCCACCATTGACAAAGGCCTGCGCCGCACTCGCCTCGACCATCCTCACGTAGGCGCTGACTTCAGTAAAAGCGGGCGTCACGTGCCGACCCAGCATGGCTGGCGGCCCTGGTGGACGAACCGTCACGGGCTGCTGGTCCGCGTTGGATTTGCAGCCGCAAAGTAAAATCAGAGGGAACGCGAGGCTCCGTTTCAAGCCTGATCCCGCCCGACCAGCAGGTGATACAGCACACTCATCCGCACGGCCTGACCGTTTTCGACCTGTTTCAGAATGCGGCTGCGCGGGCCGTCTGCTGCCTCACTGCTGATTTCCAGGTCACGGTTCATGGGGCCAGGATGCAGCACAATCGCGCCGCTTTCGGCGTGCTGCATCAGCCCTTCGTTGACCTGATAGGTGTCGGCATACTCCTGCAAACTAGCGAGGTAACCGCCGTTCATGCGCTCCTGCTGCAATCTCAGCGCCATGACGGCGTGTGCGCCTTTTACAGCCTGGCGGGGGTCGGTGGTCAGGGTCACGCCCGGCAGCGCAGCGAGCCCCTCGGGGAGCAGCGTGGCGGGGCCGCACAGCACCACTTCCGCGCCCAGTTTGGGCAGCAATTCGGCGTTACTGCGGGCCACCCGGCTGTGGCGCACGTCCCCGATGATCGTCACTTTTTTGCCGCTCAGATCGCCGTATTCCTGCCGAACAGTAAAGGCGTCCAGCAGGGCCTGGGTTGGGTGGGCGCGGCGTCCGTCGCCCGCATTGATCACGGGTTTGCCGCTGTATTTGGCGACCAGGTGGGCGGCTCCAGCGGCGTGGTGGCGCACGACGTAAGCGTCGACCTTATAGGCGGTCAGCACTTCGATAGTGTCGCGCAGGCTCTCGCCCTTGCTGACGCTGCTGCTGCCCGCAGCGAAGCTGACCACGTCGGCGCTCATGCGGCGGGCCGCCAGTTCAAAGCTGGTGCGGGTGCGGGTGCTGTTTTCAAAAAACGCGGTGCAGACAGTCAGTCCTTGCAGCGCCGGAACCTTTTTCACCGGGCGGTCGAGCACCTGAAGCATGGTTTCGGCGTTGTCGAGCAGCGCGTTCAGGCGCTCAGGCGTCCAGTCCTGAAAGTCCAGCAGGTGGCGGGGGCGCGGGCCAGCGGTCATTTCAAGGCCTCCAGATCGTAGAGTTCCACGATGTCGGTGCCGTCGGTTTCCTGCAACTTGACCTTGACCACTTCGTGCTTGGCTGTCGGCAAATTTTTGCCCACGTAATCGGCGCGAATAGGCAACTCACGGTGTCCCCGGTCCACCAGCACCGCCAGTTGAATCCCTTCCGGGCGCCCCAGGTCGATCAGGGCGTCAAGCGCAGCCCGCACGGTGCGCCCGGTGTACAGCACGTCGTCGACCAGAATCACGCGGCGGTCGGCAAGGTCAAAGGGCACCTGCGTCTCGCGGATAATCGGCTGCCGCGCTACTTCGGAAAGGTCGTCGCGGTACAGCGTGATGTCCAGCATACCGCCGGGAACCTCGATGCCCTCCAGTTCGCTGAGTTTGGCGGCCAGCCGGTTGGCCAGCGGAATGCCGCGCGTGTGAACCCCGATTAGCGCCAGATTCTCGGCTCCCCTGTTGCGCTCGACAATTTCATGGGCAATGCGGGTCAGGGCGCGGCGAATCTCGTCCGCGCTAAGGATGGTGGCTTTCGGCTCGCTCATGCGCTCCTCCAGCCAACCAAGAGCGGCACCAAAAAAAGACCGTCCAGCACACGCTGACGGTTCACTGAATGTTCTCGCATAGTTGCTCCTTCTCGTGCCTCACGGGGCCGTCGCAGGCTCACAGGCCCGCCAGAGAAAGGCTGGGGGGCACTTCCCCCTTGCCGCCCGTCAGTCTAGCAGGCGAGGCACAGGTCTGCGGAACAGCCCCACGGCTTTGATGGCATGACCTTTAAGCCTCACTAAACTTGACATGATTAGACTCAGGTTTTACCATATAGGCATCTGAGTGTAAGGCACTCAAGTTCCGTTTTCAGGAGGACTTTCCCATGATGCGATTTGATCCTTTCCGCGATATCGAAGAACTGACTCAGCGCATGGACCGTGCCTACAGCGGCGGCCAAGGCGTGACCCGGTTTTCGCCGCCCGTGGACATTCACGAGGACGAAAAAGGGCTGGAGCTGACGCTGGACCTGCCCGGCATTTCGCCCAGCCAGCTTCAGATCGAGGCCGAGAACAACACCCTGACCGTGCAGGCCGAGCGCAAATACAGCCGCGCAGAAGGCAAGACTGCCCACCGCGTCGAGCGTGCTTATGGCACCTTTGTGCGAACCTTCAGCGTGCCCGCCAAGTACGACCTGAGCAAAGTCGAGGCCGACTTCGATAACGGCAGCCTGACCATTCACGTGCCCCGCAGCGAAGCGGCCCAGAAGCGCAGCATTACGGTGCGCAGCGGCGGCCAGCCGACACCGTCTAGAACAGTGGAAGCCGAGCAACGGGCCGAAATGACCGAATCCTGAACCGGTTCTGAACTAACCAGATTCCAGGCGGATGCGAGAAGGAAAAATACGGATTTCGCGGTCTGACGGTGCAGCTGGGCTCTTCTTGACTGTACCAGAATTGAGCGGAATCTATAGGCCCCCCCCGTCCTAGTGGCGGGGGTTTTTTGTTATCCAGCGCGGCGCTCAGTCGAGGTGCGGCGTCTGCCCTATCTGGCTATTCAGGATTTCACGGGTAAGCGGATCGACTTCCAGAATCGAATAGCCGGTATTGCGGTGCATAAACTGCCCACTGCGGAACTGGGTCTGGTAATCTTGCTCCAGCAGCCGCGTCAGCAGCGCCCCGATGGCAATTCCGTGCGACACCAGAATGACCGTCTCGCCTGCCCTGGGCCAGTGGGCCAGCGCGTGGGCGTATACCCGTTCGGCAACTTCCTGAGCGCTCTCGCCGCCCCGCGCCCGGATGCTGGGGTCGCCGCTCCAGAACTGCTCGTGCAGCTCGGCGTCGCTAACGGCCAATTCGTCGTACATCTGCCCTTCCCATTCGCCCATCGAAATCTCGCGCAGGGCCGGATAAGTTTCCAGGATGCCGCCCGTTTCGGCCTGAATTGCCTGAGCGGTGGCGTAGGCGCGGCTCAGGTCGCTGGATTCCAGACGCGGGCCGCGAATACCAAGTTGCCGGAAGTGCCGCGCGACTTTGTGCGCCTGCTCACGCCCCAGCTCGTCTAGCGGTTCGTCGATATGGCCCTGGACACGGCGGGTCTTGTTGTGGGCGGTCTGCCCGTGGCGTACCAGAATCAGGCGGGTGGGGTCGGTCATAGCCCGAATATCGCTCATTCTGAACAGGGCCGGGTCAAGCGGTTCAGACCAGTCCGGCGCCGTACATGCGCTGGCGATCCCGGAAGGCGGCCTTCTGCGCGTCGGTGGTCTGGTCGTGGCAGTGCTGACAGCTCACGCCTTCTTCGTACTGCGGATGCTGGCGTTCCTGGGCGCTCAGGGGCCAGCCGCACGAGTGGCACATCACGGCGCCGCCTTCGCGCAGGCCGTGGCCTACCGTCACGCGTCCGTCGAACACGAAACATTCGCCGTCCCAGCGGCTTTTTTCCTCGGGTACATCTTCGAGATAGTGCAGGATGCCGCCCCTGAGGTGATACACGTCCTTAAAGCCGCGCTCCAGCAGCAGGCTGGTGCTTTTTTCGCAGCGGATGCCGCCCGTACAGAACATGGCAATCTTTTTGTCCTGCGCCCCGGCCAGGTGTTCGTCTACCCAGGCCGGAAACTCTCGGAAGCTCTCTATTTCTGGGTCAATGGCGCCCTGAAAGGTTCCGGCCTTGACCTCGTAGCGGTTGCGGGTGTCGATCAGAATCACGTCTTCTTGTTCGATCAGGGCGTTCCACTCGTCGGGGTTCAGGTAGGTGCCCACCTTTTCACGCGGCGCGACGGGCACGCCCAGCGTCACGATTTCCTGTTTCAGCCGTACCTTGTAGCGCTTGAAGGGCTGTTCGCTGGCGCCGCTCTCCTTGTATTCCAGATTGCCAAAACCAGCCACCAGCAAAAAGTCATGCAGCCCGGTAATAGCTTCCCGCGACCCGGCCACCGTGCCGTTGATGCCCTCGGCGGCCACGATCAGCGTGCCGCACAGGCCTAGGCGTTGGCCCAGGCTCAGCAGATCTTCCCGTAGCGCGGCGGGGTCGCTGAGGGCGCGAAACTGGTACAGGGCGGCGACGGTAAAAGCGGACATTCGGCCATGATAGCGCCCGTTTTACAGCTAAAAACGGATGTGGGCCAGGGCTGCCTCCGCAGCAAAAATGCCTTTTACCGTAAAAATGATCTTCGGCACAAATGATCTTCGGTACAGCCGAGCTAGGTCCGTGCCTTGCCTAACCAGGCTCAGCGGCGGGGCCGCACTGAGGATCAGCCGCGACCGAGAGATCATGAAGCCCGCCCGCCCAGTGGGGGGAGCACGCGTCTTCATCATTCGGGGGTAGGCCAGTTGGCGCAGTGGCCCCTGCTTGATCCGGCGCAGGGCGGGGCGCTGAGCACTCTGCTACCCTCGCTGACGATGTCCACGCTGCTGACCGCCGAGAATATTTGTGTCGTGTACGGCGAGCGGGTCATTCTGGCCGACGTGTCGCTGAGTGTAGTGGCCGGCGAGCGGGTGGCGCTGCTGGGCCGCAACGGAGCCGGAAAAACCACGCTGCTGCGGGCGCTGCTGGGCGAAATTCCGCCTGAAGACGGAACCGTCTGGCGGGCCGACGGCTTGCGAGTGGCTGTGCTGGAGCAGCACCACGCGCACCCGGCGGGCCTGAGCGTTCGCCAGCTGACCGCCGCCGCGCACCCCTACCGCGAGGCCGAGGCCGAACTGCTGGCGCTGGAGGCCAACCTGGGCGACCCCGCCCGGCTGCACCAGTGGGCCGAGCTAAACGCCCGCCTGGAACGCGCCGAGGCGTTCGCTTGGCCCTCACGGGTGCGGCGGATTCTGGGCATGCTGGATCTGACCCGCTTTCTGGACCGTGAGGCGGCCACGCTCTCGGGCGGCGAGCGCACCCGGCTGGCGCTGGCGCTGGCCCTGGCCCGCGAACCCGAGCTGCTGGTGCTGGATGAACCGACCAATCACCTCGACATCCGCATGCGCGAGTGGCTCGAAGGCTGGCTGCTAAATTTCCGGGGCGGCACGCTGCTAACCAGCCATGACCGCGACTTTCTGGACGCCGTAGCGACCCGTAACCTGTGGCTGGAAGGCGGCGAGGCGCAGGATTACGCGGGCGGCTACACGCGGGCGCGGGCACAGCGCGACCTGGAACGCCGCACCCAGACCCGCGCCGCCAGACTGACCGGGCAAGAGGCGCAGCGGCTGCGCGGCAGCGTGGAGTGGCTCGACCGGCGCGGCAAACCGTCCAGTGCCCTGAAAACGCGGGCCGGGCGGGTAACCGTCGCCGAGGCTCCGCTGCCCGAACGCCAGCTCAGAATGCGGCTGCTGGCGGGCACGGCGCAGGCGCGGGTGGTGGCCTGGGGTGAGCACCTCAGCCAAAGTTACGGCGAACACACCGTACTGTCCGACGCTGCGTTCAGGCTGCGCCAGGGCGACCGCGTGGCGCTAATGGGCGCAAACGGCACCGGCAAGACTACGCTGATGCGGCTGCTGGCGGGCGAAACGCAGCCCGATCCCGGCCCCCCGGAGCCGCAGTTTCAGCTGGCCGGAGGCGTCAGCGTGGCGAGCCTGGATCAGACCTGGCACGGCCTGCATCCGGGCGAGACGCTGCACGGGCAGTTCGAGCGCCGTTTCGGCAAACAGACGGGCGCGATTCTGGGCCGGGCCGGATTTACCGCCGCCGACTGGGACAAAACACCCGAAATCCTCTCCGGCGGCGAACGGGCGCGGGCCGGGCTGGCGCTGGTGAGCAGCCTGCGCGCCGACCTGCTGCTGCTCGACGAACCAACCAACCACCTGGATGTCGAGGCGCTACAGGCACTTGAAAACGCCGTTCACGCCTATGCGGGCGCGGTGGTCATCGTGACGCACGACCGCCGCTTTGCCCGCGAGGTCGCCAACCGCCTGTGGGTCATTGAGGGCGGCGTGCTGCGCGAGGTGCGGGGCTGGGGCAGCCGCGTATACGACGACCCCGCCCGCACCCTGGAAGGCGACCCACCCCCGCCGCCGCCCGCACCCACCGCCCGGCAGCAGCTGGTCGCCGCCGAAAACGAACTGAGCGCCATTCGCGCCGCGCTGGACCAGTCACCGGGCCGCCCAACCGGGCGCGAGGAAGCCCGGCTGCGTTCGCGGGTGCGCGGGCTAAACCAGCAGATTTATGACCTCTACGCCGCAGCTTTTGCCGCCCCGCAGTGGGACGAGCAGGTGCGCGAACCGCCTCTGACTGTGCGGGCACAGAAACTGGGAGACTGGACGGATGGGCAGCGCGGGGGCATGTTCTGGGCGGCCCGCGACGAAAGCTGCCCGCACCTCGCCTGGGACGGGCAGACCCTGCGCTGGTCGGCCCAGGCCCCGGCGTGGTACGGCGCGGCGCTGCTGGGCGGGGCACTACGGATTCTGTTCGAGCGCTGGAACGTGGGCCGGGTGCAACTGGGTACGGGCGGCCCGCTGCTGACCCGTCGCCAGTGGTTCGGGCGACTGGGATACCTCGCCTGATGAATCACTGAACTTTGGCCCCGATACCCGGTACGGCCCACCATCATGACCAGTAGTCCGGAACCTTCTGTAGTTGTGCCAGGACAGTGCCCCTAAACACGAGGTTTCAGCCGCTCCACCCTTGCGGGAGAGTGGTACAGGGGGACTAGCGGCGGGGGGTGGATTGGCGCCAATGGCGTCCCAGACAAGTCAATTCGGCTTCACAGTTCTGTAGTGGTAAAAAGGTTCCGAACTACTGAGCAGTAGTTCGGAACCTTTCAGGCTGCTTTAACGCCCAACCGCAGGAGTTCACGGAGTGACTCGCCCATTTCCATCAC
>NZ_JAGLBG010000008.1 GCF_018260405.1 Deinococcus sp. | reverse complement strand
CCCTGATCCTTGGCGGTCTGCTGGAACGTGCCGGTTTCGGACACCGAGAAGGCGTCATTCTGCGCGTACAGCACCGCTACCTTCTTGATCTTGGGGTCGAGCTTCAGGGCCTGCTTGATGGCCGCCGGAGCCACCACCGAGACGGGCGCCGACACGCGGGCAATGTACTCACCAATCTGCGGAATGCCCTTAGCGGTGTTGCTTGGCCCCAGCACCGGCACCTTGGCGCGGTCGGCGATAGGGTCGGCGGCGAAGGCCTGCTGCGAGAGGGTCGGGCCGACAATGGCAACCACATGATCCTTGTTGATCAGGTTTTGAAAGGCGTTAATAGCGCTGTTCTCGTCGCCCGCCGCGTCCTGAAAGACCAGCTTGAAGGGCGTGCCGCCAATCCCGCCGCGTCCATTGAGAAACTTCTCGGCGGCTCTGGCCCCGATCAGCTGTTCTTGTCCGAAGAGAGACACGTTACTGGTCTGGGCCACCGCAATCCCGATTTGAATAGGGGTATCGACTTTCTGAGCGCCAGCGAACCCCACCAGGGCCGCCGTTAAGGCTGCCGCAAACAATTTGGCCTGTTTCATTTTTATTCCTCCTGTCGGTCCATGTTCAGCCGCGCTAGGGCGGCACGTGGAAACACGCCAATATAAAGGTTCGGGTCCAGGCCGGGTGAAGTGGCCTGCGGCACAGTCAGGGGGAACTCACGTCGCCCAAAAATGAGAGCAAAGGTTCGGCAGCCGCCCCAGACGGTCGCCCTAGACTGTACCCATGACCCGCCCCACCTCGGCCCGCCAGCCCACCCGCAAACTTCTGGTGCTGACCCTGGAACGCACCGCCGACCTGCTGGACATCCTGGGCGCAGATGAGTTTCGTTCACGCGCCTACCGGGGCGCCGCCCGCAGCCTGGAGGCACTGACCCAGCAAACCCCCGAACTGCTGGCAAAGAACTTTGCCGGGATTCCCAAAGTCGGTAAGGGCATCGCCGCCGAGCTGACCGACTTTGCCCGCACCCATACCTTTGCCCCGTACGAAGAGGCCGCCGCGCAACTGCCGCCGGGTGTGCTGGAACTGCTGGACGTGCGCGGGCTGGGGCCGAAGAAAATCCGTGCCCTGTGGCAAGCCGGAATAGAGTCGCTGGAACGGCTGCGCGAGGCGGGTATCAGCGGCGAACTGGCCGCCCAGAAGGGCTTCGGGGCCAAAAGTGCGGCGACCATTCTGGAGAATGTAGAGTTCCTGTTCGAGGCGCGAAAGCGGCAGCTGCTGTCTACCGGTCTGGCCACGGCACAGGCCCTGCTAGGCACGCTGGACGGTTTGTCCCCCCGGATTTCCGGCGACGTGCGGCGCGGCCTGGAAACGGTGCGGGTGGCGCGGGTGACGGTCACGGGCAGCGCTGGGGACGTGCAGCAGCGGCTGCCAGGGCTGCAACAGATTGAAGGCAAACCCGTCGTGGCAGGCGAGCTAGACGGCGTTCCTGTTGAAGTGGCCTATGCCAACGCCGAAGCGCGCGGCGCACTGGACTTGCTGATGACCGGCAGCGCCGAATACCGCGAGCAGCTCCAGGCTCAAGCGGCAGCAAAGGGCTATGACCTGACCGGGCGCGGTCTGCTGCGCGGCACCGAAGTGATGCCGATGCCCACCGAGCAAGACGTTTTCCGCGAACTTGGTTGGTCTACCCCTCTTCACCTGCCCGGGAGGGATACCGCGCAGCGAGGGCGAGGGGGAGGCACGCCGGAAACGCAGTCTCAAGCGGCCTCCCCAACTCTGGCCTTGCGCCCCCCCGAGTACCGCGAACCCGAACACGACGCCCTCTGGCAAACGCTGCCGCCCGCCGCCGAGCTGATTCAGGTGTCTGACCTACGCGGCATGATTCATACCCATTCCACCTGGTCCGATGGGCAGGCCAGCATCGCTGAGATGGCCGCCGAAGCGGTGCGCCTGGGTCACGAATTCCTGGGCACCGCCGACCACAGCCGCGCCGCGCACTATGCCAACGGCCTGAGCATCGAGCGTTTGCAGGCACAACTCAAGGAGGTGCGCGAGTTGCAGGCGGCGGGCGTGCCGCTGGTGGCAGGCAGCGAGGTGGACATCCTCGAAGACGGCTCGCTGGATTTCCCCGACGATGTGCTGGCCGAGCTGGATTACGTGGTCGCCAGCGTTCACAGCGGCTTTACCCTCGACGCCGCCAAACAGACCGAGCGCCTGATTAAAGCCGCGTCTCACCCGTTGGTCACGGTGCTGGGCCACCCCACCGGGCGGCTGTTGCTGCGGCGTCCCGGCTACCCGCTGGACATAGACGCCGTGCTAAGGACGTGCGAGACCGCCGGAACAGTGGTCGAAATCAACGCCAATCCTGCCCGGCTTGACCTCGACTGGCGCGACGTGCTGCGCTGGCGCACTCGCCTCAAGTGGGCCATCAACACCGACGCCCACGTTCCCGGCTCCCTGACCGATGCCTGCTACGGCGTGGCGGTGGCGCGAAAGGCGGGCCTGACTGCGGCGATGGTCGTCAACACGCTGACCCGCGAGGAATTCCTGACCTTCGTGGCGTGGCAGCGCCAGCAGCGTACGCTGAGTAAATAGGTCTATAGCTACCGGGTGTAAATGAGGCTGTCATACAGCTTCCGCCAAACCTGTCTTTGTGCCTCCGTACCCCCGCTCAGACTGAATCCAAAACGGCCCGGTTCAATCGGCAGCTTGTATAAGCCCGTTTAGCCTTGCCTTGTGCGCCCCCGGAACGTCACCACTTTGCCCCCCACCTCCCCGATTTCCTTTACCGCGTCGGCAAAACGGTAACCCACCTCTTCAGGCTTGTGGGCGTCGCTGCCCAGCACGAAGGGAATTGCGCGCTCAGCCGCCGCCCGCACCAGATTGGGGGCCGGGTACGCCTCGGCTACGGGCTTGCGCCAGCCCGCCGTGTTGAAATCAAGGGCCAGCCCCGCCGCTGCAATGGTGTCCAGGGCGTGCAAAGCTGCTTGCCCTTCCGGGTCGCAGTGGCCGAACTTTTTGGGCAAATCCAGGTGCCCGATGGAATCGAACAGACCGGAGCGGGCGGCGGCGGCGGCCAGAGCGTAGTAGTCGCGGTACAGCCCGCTCAGGTCGCGCTCGGCGTACTCGTCCACGAATTCCGGGTTATCGAAACCCCACGCGCCCAGGTAGTGAATACTGCCGATGACATAGTCCCACTCGTGCATTCCCAGCACCTTTTCCACAAACTGCTCGGTGCCAGGATGAAAGTCGGCCTCTAGACCCAATCTCACGTCTAGCCGCCCGGCGAATTCCTGCTGCACAGCCTGAATTTCTCCGATGTACTCCGGCAACTGCTCCAGCGACATGCGCCACGGGGCGTCGTACCAGCGCGGCATAGGCATGTGGTCGGTAAAGCAAATCCCCGCGAGTCCGGCGTCCAGAGCAGCCTGGGCATACTCGCGGGGCGTGCCCGTCGCGTGACCGCACAGGGGCGTGTGGGTGTGCGCGTCGCTGAGAGAGGAAGCATTTGCGGTCATGCCTCAGGGTAGCGGGTTCAGCCAGCCTTCAGCGAACCTGGCTGCCGGAAAAACAGCCTGCGCTGCCCGCAACATCCCGGCCCCTTTGGGCGCAGCATAAGACTGGCTTTTAGACCTAGTTTAACTCTTCGCGCCTTACGGCAGACGCCTACCTGACAATTGGTTTCTACGGTGAGAGGGATGAAAAATATGAAGCCTTCGCTGTTTCTCCCGGGTCTTGCCCTGACGCTGGGCGTCACCTCCTGTGCGCCGACCATGAGCGCCCAAAACAGGGCCGTCAAAAGTGTGGTATTCAGCAATACCCCCGCGCCCCAGAGCGACGAGGAAATGCTGAGCACGTACACCAAGTCGGTGGCGACTGTCACCTACGCCGACGGCAGCACCAAGGATTTTCCGCTGACCTACGACGTGCTGTTCAAGAACACCGACCAGATCAACACGGTGAACGGCAAGACCTATCAGGCCGGACAGCTCTTCGACGCCAAGATGAACCCGATCATGGACAAGAACGGTGACCCGGTGGTGGCCGAAACCGCCGACGGCACCAGTCTGCTGAACGTGGGCGGCAAGCCTTACCTCGTCAACCACTGGGAATACGACAACATCCTGGCAAACGGCCAGGAAGCCTACAAGGTCGAGGGCTGGTACTCGCGGATGCCCATGGAAATGAGCCTGAGCAGCCTGAAGCAGGGTGCAGACGGCAAGTTCAGCGTCGAGCGCCAGACCAGCGTGGACTTCAGCAGCGTGGGCGGCGGCTGGATCTTCTGTGCGGGCGGCACCACCCCCTGGAACACCCACCTGGGCGGCGAGGAAGACTACGACCTGTACTTCGTGCCCGGCGAAAAGGCCTACAAAACCACCGAAGCGGGCCTGAAGGCCATGAACGAGGTCTACTTCAAGGGTGAGAAGCGGGCCAACCCCTACGACTACGGGTACCCGATTGAAGTGGCGGTTAAGCCTGACGGCGGCTACGACGTGACCAAGCACTACGAGATGGGGCGCGGCACCTGGGAAATTGCCCGCTTCGCCAACGACGGGCGCACGGCGGTCTACGGCGACGACGGCGCGTACTCGGGCATCTTCATGTTCGTGGGCGACAAGCAAAACGACCCCAAGGCGGGCGGCAACCTCTACGCCGCCAAGTGGCAGCAGACCAGCGACCAGAACGGCGGCGCGGCTAACATCAGCTGGGTTCGCCTGGGCCACAGCACCTACGCCGAGATCAAGGCGCTGCGCGATAAGGGCCTGACCCTGGGCGACATCTTCGAATATTCGCTGGAAGCCAAAGAAGGCTTCAAGCCCACCCGCGCGGGCAGTGCCCAGACCATCTGGCTCAAGCTTAAGCCCGGCATGGAGCAGGCCGCCGCGTTCCTGGAAACCCGCCGTTACGCCGCCTACCTGGGAGCTACCACCGAGTTCACTAAGGGCGAAGGCGTGACCTTCAATGACGCCGACAAGAAGATGTACTACGCCATGAGCTACGTGCAGACCAGCATGAAGGCCGAGAAAGACGTGCCCGCCGACGACGTGCAACTGCCCGAGAACAAGGCGGGCGCGACCTACACCTTCGAGCTTTCGGGCGGTCAGAAGGACACCAGCGGCAACCCGATCAACAGCACCTATGTCGCCACGCGCACCTACGTCGAGCCGGGACTGCTGGGGCATATGCTCGACAAGGCCGACGCCCAGGGCAACACCGCCGACGTGAACGCCATCGCCAACACCGACAACCTGTACTACTCCGAGGCCATGAAGACCCTGTTCATCGGTGAGGACAGCGGCAACCACGTCAACAACTACCTGTGGGCCTACAACGTAAGCACCAAGAAGCTGAGCCGCATCATGACGCTGGCGGCGGGTTCGGAATCCACCGGCCTCAACGTGGTCGAGAGTATGGGCAACTACGCCTACATCACCAGCAACAACCAGCACCAGGGCGACTGGCTCGCCAGCCAGCCCAAGGAACAGATCGACCGCCTCGAAGCTCTCGCCAAGACCAAGTGGGGGGCCAACAAGTACGGCGTGCTGAACTACAAACTGCAAAACAGCGTCGGCTACCTGCGCGGCCTGCCTGCCGTCAGGTAATACGGCTTCGGATTGAATCCAGCAGTTTCGCCTTCAATCCGAGCTAACGCGAGTAGGTAAGAGTAGCTCTGAGCGGCAGCGGAGGGGGTCTGGGGAAAGCGCCCAAACCCCCTCCGCTTCTACCGGAAGCTACTTTTTTCTTTCTCGCTTCGCCCGGTCAATCTAAAGAGTAACTTCGTGTACCTAGTTCGCCCCGCTCGCTCCCTCCCCTTCTAGAGAGGGTCAAAAGAGCAGGGTCTTTATGCAAGATGCTGTAGTACGGCCTGCCGATTAAACCGCGTAGTCTAGCGACTTAGTTCTAGCAGAGGCGAGTAGAAAAAGCGGCGTGTTTTGGCGTTATAGATGGAAGCGTAGGCGGTGCCCTCTTGACCAGAGCGGTACCCAGGATGGGGCCTGACCGCCTCTTGGTCAGAACGGGCACCCATGAAGGGGCCTGACCGCCTCTTAGTCAGAACGGCACCCATGAAGGGGCCTGACCGCTTCCTGGATAGGCTGGAATTAAGCGGAAGTACGTATAGAGAGCGCGGGGCAGGTGGCCTGAAGTTCCCCTTTTTTAGCCTTTCGACCCACCGGAGAACTCTTATATGGCTCTACAGAAAAATCAGTGGCAGCTCCTTGGCGGCGCGGCGCTATCGGCAGT
This sequence comes from Deinococcus sp., assembly GCF_018260405.1. Taxonomy (GTDB): domain Bacteria; phylum Deinococcota; class Deinococci; order Deinococcales; family Deinococcaceae; genus Deinococcus. The sequence continues at coordinate 37,978 of NZ_JAGLBG010000008.1, read as the reverse complement.
GCTGGCGGGGGCATTGTTCGGCGTTCAGGCGCAGGGTAGTGGCCCGGCCCGCCTACCGCTGCGGGGCGACTTCATCAGCCGGGCCACCTTTCCTAACCAGCACGCCCACATTCCGGCGCAGTGTTACGCGGAAACCAGTTTCGGCACCCAGAACGCCTGCCAGTATTGCCACACCAACGGGGTCGCCCAACTCGATCTGGGCAACAACAACCCGCAGGCGGGCGACAACCCCAACATCGGCAACTTGCAGGCCGAGTACGCGTTCGGGGCCTACGACTACCCGCGTGTGCAAAATCCCAGTGTCAACCCCTGGGACAACGTACTGCACCCCGAAGTGCTTCAGCAGCTGCTTAGCGCCGAAGGCCAGCGCCCCGCCGGGTGGGATATGCAGGCGTATATTCGCCAGGACAACTGGCGGGCCGCTTACGCCCAGCGTCCCGGCCCGGCGCAGGACTGGGACGGCGGCAGCGACTCGCCTTACCGACTTTTCCCCTCGCTCTCGCCCGACGATCTGCCCGCCCAGGCCGACGGCTATGTGCGCTCGGCAGCCCAGACACGCGGCGTGTTCCGCGACGACCAGTTTCACAATGGGCACAGCTGGGTGACCGGCTGGCGGGCCATTAACTTTATGCCCTACGGCATTTTTACGCCCCAGACGGGCAGTGTCTCGGGCGTGTACATCCGGCTGCCGCAGCCCTTCATGAAAGATGCGGCGGGCCGGTTCGACCTCGCCACCTACAGCCGCAACCTTGATCTGGTGCAGCGTAACGTACAAGACCGCCTCAGCGGTGAAACGGCGTATGTCGGGGCGGCTTCGGGCATTCAGATTGTGCGCGGGCAGTACCCGCTGGGCACCGAATTCGCCCACCCGCTGCATTACGTGGATTTACAGGCCGACGGCTCCGATAAAACCATCAGCCCTTTTCCCGGTACCCGCGCCCACCGCGTCAAGGAAATTCGGTGGATGTACAAGAGCCGCGAGTGGCACCCCGACGAATTCGGGCTGGCGATCAAGGAAGAGTCGGCTCCGGTGTACGCCAGTCGTTCGCAGGGCTGGATTGACAACGGCGTGGGCTGGCTGCTGGGCGGTTGGATCGAGGACAAAACCGGGAATCTCCGCGCCCAGACGCCCAGCGAGCTAACCCAGTGCGCCGCTTGCCACTCGGGCAACGTGCGCCAGTCTGATATCGGCCAGAACTCCACTTTTACCTCTGGCACAGGCAATACCATCGATTCCACCTGGGCCATGCCGAGGCAACTGTCGGGCGCGGCAGGCTGGCACGAGATGGATTATTTGGGTTACAAAGCCCCCAAAAACGGCGCGGCGTTCGGCACCCTCAGCACGCCCGAACCGGTCAACCGGGGCAAGAACGTGGGCGAGTACCGTTACTTCCTCGACCATGTGGTCGGCGTGTCGCTGTTCGGCAATATGCCCGCCAGCGTGGACCACTTCCTGAACGCGCAGATCACGGAGAAAGGGGGCTACAGTGCCGACTGGCCCGCACTGGACACGGAAGTGAAAGGCAAAAATCCGGCGGGCGTGAAAGCCGCGCAGCAACTCCGGCAAAAGCTGATGCGTGAATTCACGGCGCGGGGGGCGTACCTGAACCCAGACGGGGCCGTTCGCTCCGAACTGTTTGTGCCTACCCAGCCGGACGCGCTGGAAACGGCCCGGCGCTACCGCTCGGTGGTCGCTACCCAGCGCTACGACTTCGGCAAGGACATCTTTCCCGAAACGCCCTTTACCTACCGCTACTTTCGCACGCCCGACACGGCTTTTACGCACCAGAACGGCCAGGCGTACCAGCCCGGCGAGGTCATCACCGACCGACCGGTAGACGAAACGCCGCGCAACCTGACCTACGGCCTTGGCCTGACGCCTACCCTGATCGACCCCGAGAAGCCCGCCACCCAGGGCGGCAATTTCGTGCCTGATTACGTGCCGCTGCTGAAGTGAGGCCAATGCTTGGAACGTGGAATACTTGCTGCCCTCCCTGGCCTCCCCTTCCTGCGGAGCTTTTCAGGTCTGCAAGCAGCCGCGCAAGTCCATACCGCTAAACCCGTATCTTTATCTACTGGCCTGCGCCCGGACTGAATCCGAAACGGCCCGGTTCAGTCGGCAGTCCGTAGTACAAAGCCCTGAAAAGTGACCAGTGGTCATTTAGTTTAGAGTGGGCAATTTTTTGACCCACCATTTGCCCCCGAACACATGAAGCACCAGTCCCAAGGCGATCAATAAGGCTCCCAGCACCTTGCCTGCCGGAAATCCCTCGTGGAAGATAACGGCGCTGGCCATCATCCCGAAAACCGGCACCAGCAGCGACAGCGGCGCGACCTTCGATGCCCCGTGGCGCTGAATGAGGGTGGCCCAGATGCCGAATCCCACCACCGTGTTTCCCAGCCCCATAAACAGTACGGCGGCCCACAGCGGCCAGCTCCCGTGCGTCAGGCTGTGGACAACCGGCCCCCAGCCCGCCGTAAGGCCCGCCAGGATAGTTAGCGGAATAGGCGGAATCAGGGCACTCCAGACCACCAGACTGAACACGTTGGCCCCGCCCGAGGCCCGCACCAGCAGGTTGCTGCACGCCCAGCCCAGCGCCGCCAGCAGGGTCAGGAGCAGCGGAAAGGCCGGAACGTCGCCGCCCGCCAGTAGCCCGATCAGGCCCATGCCCCCAAAGGCCAGCGTCATCCCGGCGGCCTGCCAGGGCATGATCTTCTCGCCAAACACGCGGGCGGCCAGCAACGCCGTAAAAAAAGCCTGAGTCTGCATCAGCAAGCTGCCCATGCCCGCGCTCATGCCCAGCTGAATGGCGAGGTACAGCAGCCCGAACTGAATGACCCCCGAGGTCACGCCGTAGCCCCACAGGATGCGGGCGGGCACCGCCGGGCGCGGCACGAAAAACACGGCGGGCAGCGCGGCGACCAGAAAGCGCAGGGCTGCGACCAGCAGCGGTGAAACGTCATGCACCGACCATTTAATAACCACAAAGTTGATGCCCCAGATAAAGGTAATCAGTAGCGCCAGCAGCAGACTGCGGGCGGTCATGGGCTGGTGGAGCGGGGCGGTCATGCGGGGCAGTGTAGTACGGACTGCCGCGCAGTACCCCCGAAGCCCGGTAGCCCACCAGGAAAATAGAAAAAAAGGCAGCTCAGCGGCTGCCCCTAGCTACGCGCAAAGTCTACTGGCAGTGGGACGGGCCGACCAGACCATTGTTGTAGCGGTCAAGCGTGGTCATCCAGCTCAGAACCTGGGCCTGCTGGGACGCGCTCAGGCCGCTCCAGTCGGCGGCGTTGTGTTGGGCCAGGAAAGCGTCGGCCTGCGTTACCGTGTCCTGAATGCTGGAAATGTCCGTGCCGCCGAAAGCTCCAAGCTTGCTGGCCAGCAACTGGGCGTACAGCTTGACGATGCCGTTGGAGGCGTTGCCCTTGAAGGTGAGCAGCTGAGTGGCCTGCGCCACGTTATCCACCAGAAGGGACTTGCTGCCCCCGAATTTCCCCAGCTGAACGGGCAAAAGGGCGGCCAGCTGCTGAGGATGATTCTTCCAGTAGCCGATGGTCCGGGTGCAATTGGGGCCGGTAGGCGTCTGAATGTCCTGGGCACTCAGCGTAGTAGCCGCAGAAGGGGCAACCTGTTGCCCACAGCTCGCCAGCAGGGAAACTCCGCAGACCAAACCAATTTTGACAATGTTTCGCATATTTTTTCTCCTTAGTAGAGATGGGAACGAACATGGGCCTTGCGGGATATATAGAAAAACTATAGACACTCGTGTGCCGCAGTTAAAGATGACTTTCTTCACATTCTGGGGGGGCCTCAGGGGAACAGTCAGGCGGGCACAACCGGCACAGCGACTCGCCACAGGTGCTGACTCGCCACAGGTGCTCCGTTTTTCTCCGACCAGCGAGGGTGCATAATTAGTCAAACAGTTGAATATTAATTCGTCAGGAGCGAGCCTCTCCAAGCGGGCACGGTATACTTCTGGCTATGACCAAGGCTCAGCGCGGTGGTAAAAAAACCTCGAATCTGGCGACAAAAGCTCCAAAATTTCCGCAAGCCAGCCTGCATACTTCTGCTTCGCTGCCCCCGCCGACGCTGGCAGGCCGCGACTTCCTGAGCAATCTGGACATGTCCCCGGCAGAACTCCGCACCGTGCTGGACACCGCCCACAGTATGAAGCGCGGCGAGTGGCGGGAGGTCAAGCCGCTGTCCGGGCTGTCGCTCGCGCTGGTATTCGAGAAGTCCTCGCTGCGTACCCGCACCACCTTCGACGTCGGGATGTATCAGCTTGGCGGCCACGCCATTACGCTGTCCAACACTGAAATTGGCCTCGGCACCCGCGAGCGCGTGTCCGACGTGGCCCGCAACCTGGAACGCTGGGTCGACGCCGTCATGGGGCGCGTGTACCTGCAACAGACCCTGGTGGAACTGGCCGAACACGCCAGCATCCCGGTCATCAACGGCCTGAGTGACATGCTGCACCCGGCGCAACTACTGGCCGACTACCAGACCATCGAAGAGGAGTTCGGCACCGATCTGCGCGGCAGGCGCGTGGTGTACATCGGTGACGGCAACAACCTCGCCAACAGCCACATTCATATGGGCGTGCTGACCGGCAGCAGCGTAACCATCGTGACCCCGGTGGGCTACGAACCCAACGCGGGCGTGCTGATGGACGCGGTGAAGGCGGGCGTGACGATCAACCTGACCAACGACCTTGAAGCTGTGCAGGGCGCAGACGTGCTGTACACCGACGTGTGGATCAGCATGGGTATGGAGGCCGAGGCCGACATCCGCCGCCGCGCCTTTAAGGGCTATCAGGTAACGCCGCAGATGCTCGACACTATCGCGCCGGACGGCATTTTTCTGCACTGCCTGCCCGCGCACTACGGCGAGGAAACCGTGCCGGAAGCTACCGAGCACCCCAAAAGCCGCGTGTTCGATCAGGCCGAAAACCGCCTGCACGCGCAAAAGGCGCTGCTGTATCACCTTCTAGGCGGGATGAAGCCGAGGTGGTGATGGGCCGTGAGCTATAGGCTATGCGGGGCGTGGGCTTAAGCATGGTTTCTGATGAACTGCTAGACCTCGTCAACGAAAAAGATGAAGTCATCGGCCAAATCAGCCGCGCCGACCCCGCCTTGCGTTGGAAAGACGTGCGCGTCGTCAATGCTTTCATTCGCAACCAACGCGGCCAGCTGTGGATACCGCGCCGCAGCCCCAGCAAAAGCCTTTTTCCGGGGGCGCTGGACGTAAGCGTGGGGGGGGCCGTGCAGAGTGGTGAGACGTATCTGGAGGCCCTGCGCCGCGAGAGTGCCGAGGAGGTTCGCTTAAATCTTAGCACTGTGCAGTGGCACGAACTCGCCGCTTTTTCGCCGTATCAGACGGGCCTTAGTAGCTTTGTGCGCGTCTACGAAATCTGCACAGACACTGCCCCCGACTTCAACCCGGCTGATATTGCGGGTGGCGAGTGGCTGACGCCGGGGCAGGTGCTTTCACAGATTGCAGCGGGCGCGGCGGCGAAGGAGGATTTGGCGGAGTTGGTGCGGCGGTGTTATGGAAGCGTGACGGATGGACTATGACGCTTATCCCTGCGTGTCAGGGAGCAAAAAGTGGCTGCTGGTGGAAGGGGACTCATAGAGCTGCTTCCAGAGCGGATTCGGGCGCTTTCCCCGGATACGCGCAACTGCGACCGGGAACTACTTAGAGCATTTTGCAAAAGGGTGGTGCTCTTTTGACCATCTTTTTGCCGAGTGAAACGAGTGAACAAGAAAGAGCAGGACGTAGCATGAAGGGGGCGGCGATGTGTTTCCGACGTGCCCATCATTCGGAGAACTGCTCTAACAAATCCGCTCTATCTGGAGGAACTTTTATGACCTCATCCCGACCCCAAATTTTCATCGACGGCGAGGCCGGAACCACGGGCCTGCAAATCAGAGAACGCCTCAGCGGGCGCACCGACCTTGAACTGCTTAGCATCGACCCGGCGCGGCGCAAAGACCCGGCAGCACGCGCCGAACTGCTCAACGCCGCCGACGTGTCTATCCTGTGCCTGCACGACGATGCGGCGCGGGAAGCCGTGCAGCTAACCACCAACCCCGCCTCAAGGCTGCTGGACGCCAGCACCGCGCACCGAACCGACCCCGCGTGGGCCTTCGGATTTCCCGAACTGAACGCCAATCAGCCCGGAAAAATTCGCGCGGCCCGTTACGTTTCCAATCCGGGATGCTACAGCACGGGCGCCATCGCGCTGCTGGCTCCACTGACCTCTGCCGGGCTGCTGCCTGCCGATTTCCTGCTGAGTATTCAGGGCTACAGCGGCTACACGGGCGGCGGTCGGGCGCTGGTCGATGCCCATGAGCAGGGCGGCGAGCATCCATTCAAGGGCGATTTCATCAACTACGGCCTGACCCTGGAACACAAGCACATCCCCGAGATGATGCTGTACGGCGGCCTGACCCGCACGCCCATCTTCACCCCAAACGTGGGCGGCTGGGCGCAGGGCATGACCGTAACGATCCCGCTGCATCTGGAACAGCTGGGCCTGGAAGCCCGCGACCTGCATAGCACCCTGGCAAAACACTACCTGGGCCAGAAATACGTCAAGGTTTTCGAGCTGTCCGGAAATCCCGCCGCACTCGACCCGCAGACCCTCAACGGCACCAATCAGCTGGAACTGTTCGTCTACCCTTCGCCAGACGGGCAGCGGGCCGTGCTGGCTGCGCGGCTCGACAACCTCGGTAAGGGGGCCAGCGGAGCCGCCGTTCAAAACCTGGAGCTGATGCTGGAGGCCGGGCCGCCCCCTAGCAACTGATCCGGTTCCCACCCGGCGTGGTTTACCTGAAGTTAAAGCTCAGCTGAAACCGGGACGCTTGCCCTCTCGGGAATTATTAAGCCTGTGTTACGATGGGATACGAGTCTGACGCAACTATTACAATGGTCGGGCCACTGAACCTCACCACTTTCTGACCTCATCCCTGGATGGGGATTTCTAGGCGGAAGGTGTGTGTGGTCTTAGAGGGGAAAGGAGGAGTGATTTGGACGTTTCTAGTCGAGTCTTGAGTGAGCTGGCCAGCCGTGAGGCTGCGCTGGACGCGCAAATTGAGGCAGCCCGAGCAGAAGCCAAGCGCGAAGTCGAGGCAGCCGAGCAGGAAGCTGCCCGGATCATGCGTGACGCTGAAGCCCGGGTACAGGCCATGCAGGTTCAGCACGAGCAGGACCTTGCGACCGAGACCCAGCGCATCCGCGAGGAAGCCAGCGCCCAGGCCCAGAGTCAGGCGCAGGCGACCCGCCAGAAGGCATCAGGCCGGGTGCAACAGGCTGCCGAACGAATCCTGAGGGCGGTGCTGCCGTGATCAATCACATGCAGCAGGTCGTGATCGCTACCCGGAAACGGGAGAGCGAAGCGGTCATTACGGCCCTACAGGACGCCGGAGTGCTGCACCTCAAGCCCATCACAGGTGGTCCCCTGAACACGGGTACGCTCGCCGGACAAGACGCCCAGTCGCGCCGCGAAGACGAGCGGCTGCTGGCCCGCGCGGAGAGCACCATCTCCGAACTCGGGGCCTACCGCCCTGCCCCCGCCCCCCTGCCCGCTCTGACCGAGTGGCAGGGGGTGATCGAGGGCGCGGCGGAGCCTGTCTCTAGCCTCGCCCGCCAACGTCAGGACCTCCAGAGCGATCTGGAAGCCGAGCGTACCTACGGCGATACCGTGCAGGCCCTGGCCCGCATGACCGGTGGCCTAGACCGCAGCCAGCGCGTGGGTCTGGTTCCTTTTTTGCTTCAGCCTAGTGATCAGCTGGCCGAACTTGAAGCTGCCCTGCGCGAAGCCCTGCCCGAGCGTTACTTGCTGGCGACGGAGCAGGTCGGCCAAAACCGCGTCGGCGTGATCGCCTCCCTCAAGTCGGACCGTGACCTTGCCCGCGCCGCCCTCTCACGGGTGCGCCTGGGCGAACTCCGCTTGCCCGGACGCTTCGACCAGATGCCTCTGAGCGACGCGGCGCAGGCCATGGCCGACATTCACGCCAACGGTGCGGCGCGTCAGGCCAGCCTGAACGCCTTGCGCGACCAGCTGGCCCAGCAGTACGGCCCCAGCCTGTACGCCGTGCGCGACGCCCTGAAAGACCGGGTGGCGGTGCATGACGTGCGTGCAGTGTCGGCGCGTGGCAAATACAGCCTGGTGCTTCAGGGTTATGTGCCAGCCGACCGCCTCCCGATGCTGGAAAACACCCTCAACCGCCTGGGCGACTCGGTCAGCGCCGAGCTACACCCGGTCGACGAGCACCATGACCACGACGTTCCAGTCGAACTGGTCAACAACGGGTACGTCAAGCCCTTCCAGCTGGTTATGGGCATGATGAGCCTGCCCAAGTACGGCTCTTTCGACCCGACCTGGGTCATCGCCGTGTTCTTCCCACTGTTTTTCGGGATCATCATCGCGGACATCGGCTACGGCCTGCTGTTCTTGTGGTTCAGCATGTGGCTCGCGGGCAAGGCACGCCGCAACGAGGGCTGGGACTTGTCCTTCTTCGGCGCGTACGTGCAGCCCGACGCCCTGCGTAACCTCAGCTTCGTGACCAGTGTTATGGCTGGCTGGACCATCGTCTGGGGCTTCCTGACCGGCGAACTGTTCGGCACGCTGGGCGAGCACCTGGGGCTGTTCTATCAGAACAACGACCTGCTTAACCGTCTGTGGGGCTGGACCGGCGTCCACTGGGGCGAGGCGGCGGAGCACGCCCACGGCCTGATTCCGACCCTCTTCCCGCGCCTGGATACCGTTCACTTCAGCAACATCGCCCTGATCTTCTCGCTGATTTTCGGCATCGTGCAGGTGCTGTGGGGCTGGGCTATCCGTATTCAGATGGGCATTCGTCACAAAGACACGGCCCACACCTGGGAAGGCATTGCCCTTGCCGGGGGCGTTCTGGGCCTCATCATGATGTCCTTTGCAAGCCGCGCCGGGAAGGACTTTGGGGCGCTGTCGCTGGCCCACATCGGGAATCCGCTGGTAGCGCTGATGTATCTGGGCTTTATTGCCTTCATCGTCGGTTACATCCTGATTATCAAGAAGTTCCCCATGCTGCCAATCGAACTGCTCTCGCAGGGCAGTGCGGTGCTCAGTTACTCCCGAATCTTTGCTGTCGGGCTGGTGTCGGCCATCCTCGCCAAGCTGTGCAGCGATGTCGGCTGGTCACTGTTCGAGAAGATCGGCCTGCTGGGCATCATCGTCGGGGTACTGGTGGGCGCTCTGCTGCACTTCTTCGTCCTGGCCCTGACCCTGATCGGTCACATCGTGCAGCCTCTGCGTTTGCACATGGTCGAATTCCTCAACCCCACCGGGTTCAACACCGAAACCAGCCCCGCGTACAACCCTCTGCGCCGTCTTAGCCCCAGCACGGGGGCAACCGCCCAGGCTTCGCTCCAGCGAATTCCCGACGCGGTCAGCGGCTCAGTGAAATAAGTGCAGTGAAATAAGTACGTCAGTTAAGTTAGTTCAGTGCAGTCAAGGCAGTACACCCAGATCAGTACGTCTTAACGGGCCAGATCAACCGGCCAGAACAGTCAGCCTTTCCCGTCCAAACTCATCAGACCCATTAGACTTTCAGGAGATTAACCATGAATAAAACCACCAAAATCGTCGTCGCGTCCCTCGTTCTCGCCCTCGCCACCACCGGCTTCGCCCAAACCGACAACACGGTAGGCGGCCCCGATGACATGTACCGTGGCCTGCGCGCTATCGGCGCTGGGCTGGCCCTGGGCCTCGGCGCACTGGGCACTGGTGTCGCCCAGGCCCGCATTGGGTCGAGCCTGGTCGGCGCCGTCGCCGAAGACCCCAGCAAGGCCGGTAGCCTGCTGCTGTACTTCCTGATTCCCGAAACGCTGGTCATCTTCGGCTTCCTCGCCCTGTTCATCCTGAACTGATATGGCGCTCGACAAGCTCTTAGAAAACGAAGCGCAGTCGGAGATCGAGCGGATTCGTGCCGAAGCCAAGGGCCGGGCCGACAAGATTGTCGCCGACGCCCAGGAACGCGCACAGACCCTGCTGGAGAGCCGAACCCGCGCCCTGGAAAGCCAGCGTCAAGCGGGGCTGGTCCGGGCCAAAAGCGCCGCCGACCTCGAAATGAACGCCGCTCAGTTGAGTGCCAGCGAGTCTGGTCTGACGCAGGTCTACGGTCTGGTCAACGAGTACCTGGGCGGCATTAGCACCGCGCCCGAGTACCGCGACATCCTGGCCCGGCTGGTCGTGGAGGCCCGTCAGGCGGTACCCAATGCTGAAGCCGTCGAGGTCAACCCCGCCGATCTGGGTCTGGGCCGAATTCTGGTGCAAGACATTCCAGTGCGTGAAAACGCCAACATCACGGGCGGTGTGCGCGTGATCGCCCAGGGCGGAAAAAGCGGCATCACCAACACGCTGGCAGGCCGTCTGGAGCGCGTGAAGGCCGACCTCGCCCCCCAGATTAACCGTCTGCTCGCCGAGTAAAGGAGGGGTAGAACAGCCGTGCCCGACGACTACTCGTATATCAATACCCGCGTGCGGATCATGCGCACCAAACTGCTCGATGGCCGCGCCCTCGAATCGGCGCTGGTGTCCGGCAGCTACCAGGAATTCCTGCGCGTGCTAGCCGAAACCGAGGGTCTGGGCGCCAACATGCGCGAGACCACCGGTGAAAACGCCGGGCTGCCTGAACTTGACCGGGCGCTGTCGCAAAACCTCTTTGCGACCACCCAGAAGGTGCTGGGCTTTGCCGACGGTGACGCCAAAAAGGAAATCCAGGCCCTGCTGATGAAATGGGATCTGGTAAACCTCAAAACCATCGCCCGTGGAATTACGTCTGGGCGCGGCGCGGACACCATCGCCGCCAGCCTGATTCCGGGCGGCAGCATCAAGCCCAGCGTGCTGCAAACCGCTGCTGGTTCAAGCGACCTGCAAAGTGCGGCGGCGGCCCTGGCCATGGGCGGTCATCCGCTGGCGGCGGCGTTCCGTAACGGCGCGACTGCTTACGCCGCCAACAACCGCCTGATGGATCTGGAAGTGGCTCTGGATCAGGGCTATTATCACCACGCCCTGAGCGTGGCCCGCGAAACCAGCCTGCGCCGTTACCTGACCCGCGAGATTGACGTGACCAACGCGTTGATTGCCCGCAGCGCGAAGGGGCAGCCCCTCGACCCCAATCTGTTTGTGGCTGGTGGAAGTTACGACGCGGGCGGCTACAGCCGCATGGCCGCTGGCGACGCCGCCGGAAACGCCGATATTACGGCGATTCTGGACGCTCCGACGCTGGAAGACGCTGAAGTGGCTGCGCGGGCCAGCCTCGACCGGGCCGCGCGCAGCAATGCAGCGAGCGACCCCGAGGGCGTGGGCATCATCTTGGACTTTCTGCGGCGCAAGGAAATTGAAATTGCCAAACTCCGCCTGATTGGGCGCGGCAAATTCTATGACCTGCCGACCGAACAACTGCGTAAGGAGGTCGGCGCATGACCGCTGGCAGCAAAAAGGGCCACACCGCCACCATGCAGCGCGTGGCTGTGCTTACCGACTCCGAAACCGCCACCGGTTACCGGCTCGCCGGGGCACACGTCATCGAAACGACGGCGGCCCAGGCAGTGCAGGAACTGGAACAGATTATTCAGGACGGCCAGTTCGGACTGGTCGCGGTAGATACCGGCCTGATTCCCGACCCGGCCACCGCCACTGCCCGCATCATGCGTGGCCGCGACCTGCCGATTCTGCTGCCGATTCCCAGCCTCAAGGACGCTTTTTCTGCCAATACGGTGGATGCCAAGGCCTACATGGGTAAGCTGGTTCGCGACACGATTGGATTCGACATCAAGCTGTAGAGCGGTCTAAGGGTCTGAGGCGCTCAAGGACTAAGGAACATTGAAGAAAGGTTTTTCTGGTCCTTTAGACACTCGACTCTCGGACGCTCCAAAGGAGCATTAAATGACGCAACAAAAGCAAGGCCTCGTGCAAAGCATCGCCGGGCCTGCGGTAATCGCCAAGGGCATGTACGGCGCGAAGATGTACGACATCGTGCGCGTTGGTAAAGAGCGCCTCGTTGGTGAAATTATCCGTCTGGACGGCGACACTGCCTTCGTGCAGGTCTACGAAGATACTGGCGGCCTGACCGTCGGTGAACCGGTACAAACCACCGGCCTGCCACTGTCGGTCGAGCTGGGGCCAGGAATGCTTAACGGCATTTACGACGGCATTCAGCGCCCGCTTGACAAAATCCGCGAGGCCTCTGGTGACTTTATCGCCCGTGGTATCGAGGTTTCCTCGCTTAACCGCACCCAGAAATGGGACTTTACGCCCAGCGTAAACGTAGGCGACGAGGTTGGGGGCAGCAGCATCCTGGGCACCGTACCCGAGTTTTCCTTTACCCACAAAATCCTGACCCCGCCCGACAAGAGCGGCAAAATCAGGTCCATTGTTCCGGCTGGTCAGTACACCATCGACGACACCATCGCAGAACTCGAAGACGGCACCAAGCTGCGCCTGGCCCACTACTGGCCGGTGCGTGCGGCCCGCCCGGTAGCCCGTAAGTTAGACCCCAGCCTGCCATTCCTGACCGGCATGCGGATTCTGGACGTGCTGTTCCCGCTGGTCATGGGCGGCGCGGCGGCTATCCCTGGCCCCTTCGGCTCGGGCAAGACCGTGACCCAGCAGAGCGTGGCGAAGTACGGCAACGCCGACATCGTGGTGTACGTAGGCTGTGGCGAACGCGGTAACGAGATGACGGACGTGCTGGTGGAATTTCCTGAACTGGAAGACCCCAAGACTGGCGGCCCCCTCATGCACCGCACCATCCTGATTGCCAACACCTCGAATATGCCGGTGGCAGCGCGTGAAGCCTCGGTGTACACCGGGATTACGCTGGCTGAGTACTTCCGCGACCAGGGTTACAGCGTGTCGCTGATGGCCGACAGCACCAGCCGCTGGGCCGAAGCTCTGCGCGAAATTTCCAGCCGCCTGGAAGAAATGCCCGCCGAAGAAGGCTACCCACCCTACCTGGGAGCCAAGCTGGCCGCTTTCTACGAGCGGGCTGGCGCAGTCAATACCCTGGCAGGCGAAACCGGCGCGGTGTCGGTTATCGGCGCTGTTTCGCCTGCGGGCGGCGACATGTCCGAGCCTGTGACCCAGGCCACGCTGCGTATTACCGGCGCTTTCTGGCGCTTGGACGCGGGTCTGGCTCGCCGTCGCCACTTCCCGGCAATTAACTGGAACGGCTCCTACAGCCTGTTCACTCCCATTCTGGACAAGTGGTACCGCGCCAACGTTGGCCCCGACTTCCCTGAACTGCGTCAGCGCATTACCAGCCTGCTCCAGCAGGAAGCTGCCCTGCAAGAAGTCGTGCAGCTGGTCGGCCCCGACGCGCTCCAAGACAATGAGCGCCTGATTATCGAAACGGGCCGCATGCTGCGCCAGGACTTTTTGCAGCAAAACGGTTTCGACCCCGTGGACGCTTCGGCCTCCATGCCTAAGAACTACGGCCTGATGAAGATGTTCCTGAAGTTCTACGACGAGGCCGACGCTGGCCTTAAGAACGGCCTGACCATTGACGAAATCATTCAAAACCCGGTCATCGAGAAACTGGCCCGCGCCCGCTACACCCCCGAAAACGAATTCGAGGCGTATGGCAACGGCGTGATGGACGAACTCGACCAGACCTTCAAGGGGGTGAAAGCGTGACGCTTCTTCAGAAGGAATACAACGATGTCGCGTATATTTCTGGCCCGCTGCTGTTCGTGAACGCCGCCAGCGACCTGCCAAACGGCGCGATTGTGAACATCAAGGATGCCAATGGGCATATTCGCGGCGGCCAGGTCATCAGCGTGTCGGATCAGAACGCCGTGATTCAGGTGTTCGAGGAAACCCGTGGCCTGGACCTCGCCAACGCCAGCGTGAGCCTGGTCGAAGACGTGGCCCGCCTGGGCGTGAGCAAGGAAATGATTGGCCGCCGCTTCGACGGTCTGGGACGTCCGATTGACGGTCTGCCCGCCGTGGTCGCCGAGGAGCGCCGCAGCATCAACGGCCAGCCCATGAACCCGGCGGCCCGCGCCAAGCCTGAGGAATTTATTCAGACTGGCATCAGTACCATCGACGTGCAGACCTCTCTCATTCGTGGTCAAAAGCTCCCGATTTTCTCGGGCAGCGGTTTGCCGCACAATGAACTGGCCGCCCAGATGGCGCGTCAGGCCAAGGTGCCCGGTTCCGACGAGCCGTTCGCTGTGGTTTTCGCCGCCATGGGTCTGACCCAGCGCGAAGTAAGCTTCTTTACCCAGGAATTCGAGCGCACGGGCGCACTGGCCCGCTCAGTGCTGTTCCTGAACAAGGCCGACGACCCGGCCGTGGAACGTCTGCTGACCCCCCGCATGGCGCTGACGACCGCCGAGTACCTAGCGTTCGAGCACGGCTACCACGTGCTGGTCATCCTGACCGACTTGACCAACTACTGCGAAGCTCTGCGCGAAATCGGCGGTGCCCGTGAAGAAATTCCTGGCCGCCGTGGCTTCCCCGGCTACATGTACACTGACCTTGCGTCGCTGTACGAACGCGCCGGTGTTATTCAGGGCAAGCCCGGCAGCGTGACCCAGGTGCCGATTCTGTCAATGCCCGACGACGACATTACCCACCCGGTGCCCGACCTGACCGGCTACATTACCGAAGGCCAGATTGTGGTGGACCGCACCCTGAACTCTAAGGGCGTGTTCCCCCCCATTAACCCGCTGCCCAGCCTGAGCCGCTTGCAGGGCAACGGCATCGGCAAAGGCAAGACCCGCGCCGATCACAAGAACGTGGCCGACCAGCTGTTCGCCGCTTACGCCAACGGCCTTGACCTGCGTAAACTGGTTGCTATTACCGGTGAAGATGCACTGACCGACACCGACAAGCTGTACCTGAAGTTTGCTGACGATTTCGAGCAGTACTTCATCGGCCAGGGCGACCAGGACCGCAGCATTGACGACAGCCTGACCGTGGCCTGGGGCATTTTGTCCAAGTTGCCGCAGAGCCAGCTGACCCGCCTTTCCAAAGACACCATCGACAAGTACTACGGCACCAAGATGGATGAGATGTGGAAAGGGAGCCGTTCGGTGCAGTAAAGGCGCTTGTGGCGTGTAGCCTGTAGAAAAAGTAGTGTCTTCTCTTGTTCGACAGGCCACGAGCTACAGGCCACAAGCCTGCTTAGCAGAGGAGGTGAATCAAAATGGCAGAACAAATCAGTCCCACCCGCTCGGCCCTGCTTGCCAGCAAAGCCGCGCTGCGTACCGCTTCGGGCGGTGCGGACCTGCTCAAGCGCAAGCGTGACGCCCTGATTGGCGAGTTCTTCGCGCTGGTCAAGGACGCGCTGGCGGCCCGCGAACAGCTTTCGGGCGTGAGCAAAGGCGCTTACACCAGCCTGTTCGGAGCCAAAGCCTGGGACAGCCCCGAGGCCGTCGAAAGCCTCTCCCTGGCTGGCACCGGCGATTACGCCGTCGATATGCAAATCGAGAGCGTCTACGGCGTGAAGGTGCCCCGCATCAACATTCCCGAACGCGCTCAGGCCGCGCACTTCAGCCCGATTAACGTCGGCGCACGGACCATTCAGGCTTCGGCAGACTTCGGCAGTGTGCTGGAAGCCATCGTGAAGGTGGCCGCTACCGAGACCAAGCTGCGCCGCATCGGCGAGGAAATTAAAAAGACCTCGCGCCGCGTGAACGCCCTGGAGCAGGTCGTGATTCCTGGGATTCAAGACGATATCCGCTTTGTGCGTAGCGTACTTGACCAGCGGGAACGCGAGGCCAGCTACACCCAGAAAAAGATTAAGCAGAAAATCGACGCCAAGTCGAAGGCTGCCCGCGAGGCTATCGCGGCGACCAGTCACGGCAGCGCCGCCGACTGAGCTTCCGCAACACAGAAAGCCGCCTTCCGTATGGGGGCGGTTTTTTGTGTGTAGAACGCATCCTACGACTTTCGCGGTATGGTAACTAAAGTCTGGACGGCGATCTGGAAAAGTCGGCAGCCGCAGTCGCTAGACTGCCCCCTATGCGCCAGTATCTCAGCTTTATGCAGCACGTGCTTGACCACGGCACCCCCAAGGGCGACCGCACCGGCACCGGCACCCGGTCGGTGTTCGGGCACCAGATGCGCTTTGACCTATCGGAAGGCTTTCCACTAGTCACGACCAAGAAGGTTCACCTCAAATCTATCATTCACGAACTGCTGTGGTTCCTGAAGGGCAGCAGCAATACGGCTTACCTGAAGACAAATGAGGTGACCATCTGGGACGAGTGGGCGCGCGGGGACGGCGAACTCGGCCCCGTGTATGGAGTCCAGTGGCGAAGCTGGCCCACGCCAGAGGGCCGCCACATCGATCAGATCGCGCAGGTCATCGAGCAGATCAAGACCAATCCGAACAGCCGCCGCCTGATCGTGAGCGCCTGGAACGTGGGCGACCTGGAGGAAATGGCGCTGCCGCCCTGTCACGCCCTCTTTCAGTTTTACGTGGCCGACGGGCGGCTCAGTTGCCAGCTGTACCAGCGCAGCGCCGACATTTTTCTGGGGGTACCCTTCAACATCGCCAGTTACGCCCTGCTGACCATGATGATCGCGCAGGTCTGCGGCCTGGAACCCGGCGAATTCATCTGGACGGGCGGTGACTGTCACCTGTATACCAACCATGTCGAGCAGGCTAAAAAACAGCTGTTGCGCGAGCCGAGGCCCCTGCCGAAAATGCACCTGAACCCGGCGGTCAGGAACATCGACGACTTCACCTACGAGGATTTCACGCTGGAAGGCTACGACCCGCACAAGGGCATCAAAGCCCCGATCGCCGTATGATCCCGACCGCTGCCTGCTTCAATACACCGCAGTGAATCTCTAGATGAACCGGGCGAAGTGAGAGTCGTCAGAAGTACAGTGCACTGGGGATGCAGAGGTTGAGGCACTGTTCCGAAAGCTCATAACAGACCTCTTGCCAAAGTCGCCGGGTTATTCTGAGTAACTCGCCCTGTTCGGCGAACGCGGGGATTCGGGGCGGCGTGACCCCCACTTTCGCCAACGGGTCAAGTAGCTGCCGGGTACAATTGCGCGTATCTGAGGAAAGCGCCGGAATCGAGGTCAAGCGGGTCGGGGTGCACTTGCAACCCCGCGCCGGTTGCAGGCATTGTAAGCAGGTATGATCTCCCCAGAACTCATCGCTATCGTCGCCATGACCGAAAACCGTGTGATCGGAAGGAGCGGCGGTATGCCCTGGCACCTGCCCGCCGATATGTTCCGGTTCAAGCGGCTGAGTGCTGGAAAGCCCAACATCATGGGGCGCAAGGTCTGGGCCTCGCTGCACACGCAGCCTCTGCCGGAGCGCCAGAACATCGTGCTCACGCGCCAGCCGGGGCTGGTGGCCCAGGGGGCCGTCGTGGTGCATACCCCGGAAGAAGCCCTGTCAGCCGCTGGCGACGCGCCCGAAATCGCCATTATCGGCGGCGCGGAAATCTACCGGCTGTATCTGGAACAGCTTACACGGGCCGAACTGACGATCATTCACGCGACGCTCGAAGGCGACACGTTCATGCCGGAATTGCCCGGAGAGTGGCAGCTGACCGCCGAGAAATTCCGGCCCGCCGACGAGAAAAATAAGTATGCTATGACCTTCCAGACGCTGGTGCGCCGCGCATGAACAAGGTCAGCCAGCCGCCGTTCGTCCGGCCCCCGCGCCTGCGCCGAGGCTCGAAAGTGGCGGCCCTGAGCCTGTCGAGCGGCCTGGTCGCTGAAGTCCCGCACCGCTACGAGGCCGGGGTGCGCGAGGTCGCCCGGCAGCTGGACTGGGAGATCATGGCCGCCCCGAACGCCTTTCGCGGTTCCGATGACCTGTACGCCAACCCGCAGGCCCGCGCCGACGACCTGCACTGGGCGCTCGAAAACCCTGAGATCGAGGGAATGGTCAGCATCATCGGCGGCGACGACAGCATTCGGCTGCTGCCCCTGGTCGACCGCGAAAAGATCAGGCGGTATCCCAAAGTTCTGCTGGGGTACAGCGACACTACCGTGACCCTGCTGCAATTTCTGCGGGCCGGAGTCATGGCGTACCACGGCCCCGCGCTACTGACCGATCTGGCCGAACCCGGCGGCATGCGGCCCGAGGGCGCCCGCAGCTACCGCTAGGCGGGCGGGAGTGGCTGGAATCGCTCCGGCGGGAAATCACCATCACGCTCTAAACTGTAGCTGAACTGTGGGCTACTCGCCTGGGGGCTACTCGCTGAGGTCTTCACCCTGCTTCTCAGCACCAGCTGAAACACTGACTGAACCGCCGCCTGGACGCGAGTCGGCGCGGCGCAGTTCGCTGGCGGGCAGATCGTAGACCGGCCCGTGGTCGGTGTAAATGTCTACCGTGCCCAGCAGCGGGTGCAATTTGGTCACCTTGCCGCACGCGCCGCTGGCGTCGTGACACACGCGGGCATTCTTGCGGGGGAGCGCCCCCAGCAGGTCGAGGTACTGGGTGTGCTCGTATTGCAGGCAGCACAGTAGGCGGCCACACGGCCCGCTCAGCTTTTCGGGGTTCAGCGGCAACTGCTGATCACGCGCCATGCGAATGCTTACAGGCGCAAACTCCTGAAGGTGCGTGCTGGAACAGTTCTCGCGTCCGCAGGCCCCGAGCGTGCCGATCATCTGGGCCTGCTCACGCGGACCGATGGCGGCAAAGTTCACGCGGGCGCGGGTCTTTTCACGCAGCGCACTGATCAGACTGCCGAGTTCGATGCGTTCGTCGGCGCTGTAACTGATCGTGACCAGACTCTCGTCGAGCGTGAATTCCACCGCCACGATCTTAACCTTGAGGCCCTGCTCACGCGTTCGCGCCCGCAGCAGCCATTTCAGGTCGTCACTCTGACGGTACAGCGCGTCCCAGGTCGCCAGATCGTCCGCAGTCGCTGCCCGCAGCACCGCGCCGTAACGCTCCTGCGGGTTGGGCGCAACCGCCTCGCCGCGCACCGTCGCGATTTCCGGCCCGCGTTTGCCCTGTACCACGACCCTGGTCCCGACAGAATGACGCTCCTCAGTGAGCATGGGATGCAGACGCGGACTCCGCTCGAAGCGGACAGGGAGGGCAAACATTTCTGAACAATGCCATGAATGGAGCGCAGCCGTCGAGAGACGGGGCACAGTCTGACGCGGGAGGCGGGACCAGGGTTCATAGCCGGACAGTCACAGGCAGCCAGCAGCCCCACAGCCACAGGGAGACTGGCGCAGGCCGCCCGCTTCTGATAAACTCATCAATTGCGCTGACTGGCGAGGCCTGACCTTGCCCTGACGCCCTAAATCCCTATCTTCAAGGAGGTGAATTATGAACCAGTATGATCTGAACCTGATCCTGAACCCCAACCTTAGCGCCGAGCAAGTGCAAATCGAAAAAGATTACATCGAGAACGCCGTTAAAAATGCCGGTGGTGAAGTAGCCGGACTCGACGAACTCGGTAACCGCCGCCTGGCCTACCAAGTCGCCAAGGACCGTGAAGGCTACTACCTGATGTACGCCATCAGGAGCAGCGGCAACCCTGAAAAGGAAATTGCCACGTCCCTGCGCCTGCGCGACAACGTCCGCCGCGTGTTGGTGGTCCGCGACCGCCCCGAGTGGAAGACCAAGAAAGCCTGATCTCGTTACGTCATTGACAGAACGTTTCAGGTTTGTTACCGTATGGTCAACCTGCAAAGGCCAAGAAGCAACGTAAAAGCCCCAGTACGAGCACCTAGCTCCCGCAAGCAACCAAGGAGACCACGAACATGGCCAGAGGCATGAACCACGTTTTTCTGATCGGCGCACTCGCCCGCGATCCCGAACTGCGCTACACCCCCAGCGGCACCGCCGTATTTGAAGCCACGGTTGCTGGTGAAGACCACATCGTCGGCATAGACGGTAAAGAGCGCAAGCTGCCGTGGTATCACCGCGTGTCTATCCTTGGCAAACCTGCCGAGTGGCAGAACGAAAAGAACCTGAAGGGCGGCGACGCCGTGATGGTCGAAGGCAGCGTGGAATACAGCCAGTGGGAAGCCCCGGAAGGTGGCAAACGCAGTATGGTGCGCGTCAAAGCGCTGCGTATGGAGCAACTCGGTTATCAGCCTGAACTTGTTTCGGATGCCGGAGGCGGCGTGCGAATGGGCAGCGGTATGAACCAGGTGATCCTGATCGGAAATGTTGTCCGCGACCCGGAACTCCGTTACACCCCAGCTGGAGACGCCGTGCTCGGAATCGGTCTTGCCGTGAACGAAACATGGACCGACCGCCAGGGCCAACGCCAGGAAAAGACCCACTGGATCGACGCTACGTTGTGGCGCGAACTGGCCGAAAGCATGAAGGATCTCCGCAAGGGTGACCCTGTGCTGGTTCAGGGACGACTGGTGAACGAAAGCTGGACGGACAAAGACGGCAACAAGCGCAACAGCACAAAAGTAGAGGCGACACGAGTCGAAAGTCTGTCCCGAGGCGCAGCTGCCGGACAATCCGGCTACGCAGCCTCCCCCGCCGCACCTCGCACTCAGACCGCGAGCAGTGCAGCGCGTCCCCAGTCGGGCGGCTACCAAGCCCCCAGCCAGGCGGCGGGCGCTCCCGCGAGCAGCGGCAGTACGGGGAACCGTTCGGGCGGCTTAGATATTGATCAAGGTCTCGACGACTTCCCACCCGAGGAAGAAGATCTGCCTTTTTAAGCAGACATACACCCAGGCAGGCAGCTTAAGCACTCAAAATTATAGTTTTGTGGCTTAAGCTCCCTGACCTGTAGGGCCAGGCCCCAAGGAAACACCATGACCCAGCAAAGAGACAGCGCGGATCGCAAGCCGCGTGGAAAGGGACCCAAGCGTCCCCGCAAGCCAAAGGTCGATCCTTTCTCCATTGGAGAACTGGAAATCACCGATTACAAAGACGTGAAGATGCTCCGCCGTTTTGTCAGTGACACCGGCAAGATTCTTCCCCGCCGCCGCACTGGCCTCTCGGCCAAGCACCAGCGCCGCATCGCGCAGACGATTAAAATCGCCCGCCAGCTGGCCCTGCTGCCCTACACCGAGAAACTGGTCCGGAAATAAGGAGGGTTTGACATGCAGATAATCCTTCTGGAACCCAGTAAGCTCGGCAAAACCGGTGACGTTGTCAGCGTCAAAGACGGCTACGCCCGCAACTGGTTGATTCCCCAGGGCGTCGCTGCCCCGGCGACCAGCCGCAACATGAAGACCCTCGAAGCCCAGATTCGCAGCCGCCAGAAAATTCAGGCTGCCGAGAAGGCCGTGGCCGAGGACCTTGCCAGCCGCCTAAACGGTGTGGCGGTCGAACTGACCGTCCGCGCGGGCGAAGGCAAGATTTACGGGGCCGTGACCCACGCCGACGTAGCGGGCAGCCTCGACAAGCTCGGTTTCGACGTGGACAAGCGTAAGATCGACATGCCGAAGACCGTCAAGGAAATCGGCGAGTATGACATCGCTTACCGCGCCCACCCCGAAGTGACTATTCCCATGAAGCTCGTGGTACACGCTGCGAAGTAATTCAAGGTGAACCCGGAACCCCGTCCTAGTGGCGGGGTTTTGTGTTGTCCAGGCTAGAATTGAGTCTGCCGCTTGTGCAGCTTGCGTTCACTGCCCCCCCGCGCCGCCGAACTGATGAAGGCCCAGCAACGCGAACTGCGCGAACGAACTCTACCGGGACACTATAGTGCCAGCCTAAGCCCGCAGCGTCGGGGGCACATCCTCCCATAGGTGTAGCCCATTCCTCATGCTCCTGAATTGCCAGGGCCGGGTACCTTCCCCTGACACAGAGAATCAACCGGAGCGACACGAAGGCCCCAGATAGTGACACCAGCCTGACAGGCACTCACTACCGTGGGTCATGTTGGGCCACTTCCCGGACACCGTCCATGAGCCATGTTTGACAGGGAGAAAGTCTGATTCGGCGTTCCTGCCCATTCTGATCCCAGGACAGACGACTACGCTATGGCTGGCGCCGCACGCCACCGCGCAGATTCGCCGCCGCACCGAAGGCCGGGGCGACCCGAACAGCACCTTGGTTTGGTCTGGGCATACCAGCGGGCAGGGCCAGGTAGAAGTTACGCTGCCGCCCGGGGCGCCCCAGACCTACGACGGGCTGCTGTTCCGGGTGCTGTGGGAGGTGGAATGCGCTGGGGAGGTGCAGCGGCTGGTGGTTGGCAGCGGCGCGTGGCACCCCGACCCTTACGCCGCACTGGGCTTGCCCGGCAACCCCTTCTGCGCCGAGGAGATTCCGGCGCGGCAGATGGACTGGGAGGGCGTTACGCCGCAGCACTGGCTGGAACGTGGGTATTCGGTGGCCCCCAGCCCAGGAACACAGCCCGGCGTGGGCCAGCTGGTGCAACTGCTGGGCGTAAAAGGCGCGGGGAAATCCTCGCATCTGGCGCACTGGCGCAGGCAAAACCCCGGCCCCGGCCACTACTATCCGCCGCGCGGCCATGAACGCTGGCGACCCCCACCGCTTGCGCCAATCTGCTACTGGGACGAAGCCTGCCGCATTCCCACGCCGCTGCTGCACTGGGGCCTGAGCCGGGCCGCGCGGGCCGGATATACCGTGTGTGTGGGCACCCACCGCGACCTGGCCGCCGAGGCGAGACGCTACGGCCTGACGGTGCAGAGCATCGAGCTGCGCGGAATCAGCGCTGGCGACATTCTGGCCTGGGCCGCCAGAAGAATCGAATCGGCGCGGCTGGCGGCTGGTTTTGAAATCCCGTCAACATTGGCAGAACAACTTGCATGCGAATGCGGCGGCTCGTGGCGAGAGATTGCCACGCGGCTACATATTTTTACGGCGCAGCAGGCTCAGGAGAAACAAAGATGACACGCACGAAGGAACTCAATCGGGGACAGCAGAAAGACCAGTACACTGTTCCGGCCAACTTTCAGATCCCGTCCTTTGACCGTCAGCCGCTCAGCTGGCCCAGCGCTTTTGGCAACGAGTGGGCCATCATTTCGGAAAAGACCGAACCGCCGAGCAGGTTCGCGGCGCTTCTTACGCTGTTTTTCGGCGTCATCGGCTGGCTGGCTTTTATGAACCGCAATGTGCCCGTTGACCCGGACAGCGACTCGGGCAATCCAGTGGTGTTTGTCATCTTTTGCTTTGGTCTGGCACTCGCGTCGGCCCACCACTTTTACCAGCGCCTCAGACAGTACCAGCGGGGGAAACGCTTTGGCTCGCCTATCCTGCTGCTAGAGCACCGGGAATACCTGCCCGGCGAGGCGCTGAGTCTGGCGTTTCGCCGCGACATGTTGCCTGAAGTCACCGTTAACTTGCAGGGTACCCTGAGCGCCTGGCTGGTGGGCATGGAACTGACCCGCCGCACCCGGGGCACCTACAATATTCTTGACCGGGTTATTTTCCACGAGGAGAACCTGGGCAAACAGGTGGTGCGGCCAGGCAGCCACCAGTTGCGGGGCACCTGGCATGTTCGACTGCCCGGCAACGCCCAGCCCACGCTTCTGGAAACGGGGCACTGGGTCGTGTGGCTACTTCAGGTGCGCCAGAACCTGCCGGGGCAATTGGAAGAAGTCAGCGATTTCATGCTTCCAGTGGTGCCGCAACGCGGCGGGAGCCAACCATGACCCAGACTGTCGACACCTGGAAAGAGTACAAAATCAAGAAGCCGCAGAAACTGCCCACGCCCACCAGCTTTGGCGGTGAGTGGGCGATTGTAGCCACAAGAGCCGAAAAACCAACCTTCTGGGAACTGTGTTTTACCCTGTGTTGCCTGGCTATACCCGCTGCTCTTCTCCGGTCGCAACCGCATACCGGACTCTCAAACTCGAGCGACACCACGCCTCTCATGCTGTTGGTTGGCATTTTTGGGCTCTTTAAGCTGTATGAATATGGCCGCAAATGGTGGCTGCACCTGCAAAGCAACCATTTCGGGTCGCCCATTCTGTTGCTTAAGCAGGAGCGCTACCGGCCCGGCGACCCGCTGCGGCTCTCGTTTCACCGTGATATCAAACCGAATACCGAGGTCGGCGCAGGCACCCTCAGCGCCCGGCTGGTCTGCGTGGAAGTCACGCAGCGCACGGTGGGCACCGAGACCACCTATGACCACGCCGTTCACTATGAAAAAGACCTGGGCCGGCAACCGACCTTCGGGGGTCAGCACCGCCTACGCGCGGTGTGGCACGCCGATATTCCAGCGGGGGCCCGGCCCAGTCAGCTGGGCAGTAACCACTGGCTGGTCTGGGAAGTGCAGGTCAGGCAACACCTGCCGGGCCAGCTGGACGAAACCACCAGTTTCCTGATTCCGGTGGTGTCTGTCTGACGGTGACCCTAACCACAGAGGCCGCACCCGAGAAAGCAGGTGCAACCCTCGCCTCGGGAGCAGAGCCTCAGCCTGGCCTCAGCGCGGCAGGACGCTCTCTCCCATCAGAAACTCGTCGATGGCCCGCGCCGCCTGCCGCCCTTCACGGATGGCCCAGACCACCAGTGATTGACCCCGGCGCATATCGCCCGCCGCGAACACGCCGTCTACGCTGGTCGCGTAACCGCCCACCAGTTCGGTGCCTGCGTGGGCGTTGCCACGGGCGTCTTTTTCCACTCCGAAGGATTCAAGAACGCTGCCCACTGGGTTGGTAAAACCCATCGCCAGCAGTACCAACTCGGCCTCGTGAATCTCTTCGCTGCCCGCGACTTCTTCCAGTTTGCCGTCCTTGAATTCCATCCGCACGGTCTTCAGGCCCGTCAGTTTGCCGCCCTTACCGATAAATTCCTTGGTGGCGATGGCAAACTCACGCACGGCCCCTTCCTCGTGGCTGGTGCTGGTACGCAGTTTCATGGGCCAGTAGGGCCACACCAGCGGCTTGTTCTCCTGCTCCGGGGGTTGGGGCATAACTTCAAACTGCGTAACCGACTTTGCGCCGTGGCGATTGCTGGTGCCCACGCAGTCGCTGCCGGTGTCGCCGCCGCCGATGACAATAACATTCTTGCCGTCGGCCCGCAGCTGCCCCTTGAGTTTGTCGCCCGCATTGACGCGGTTCTGGGCGGGCAAAAATTCCATGGCGTAATGCACGCCCTGCAAGTCGCGCCCCGGCACTGGCAGGTCACGCGGCGTCTCGGAGCCGCCCGCCAGCAGGACAGCGTCGAATTCCTGCCGAAGCTGCGCGGGAGTCACGTTTTCCTTGCTCAGGTTGGTGACTTTGCTGTCTTTGGGCCACTCGCCCACCAGCACGCCGGTGCGGAAGGTCACGCCCTCAGCTTCCATCTGGGCCACGCGGCGGTCAATGTGGGTCTTTTCCATCTTGAAATCGGGAATCCCGTAACGCATCAGCCCGCCCACACGGTCATTTTTCTCGAACACCGTCACGTCGTGCCCGGCGCGGGCGAGTTGCTGCGCGGCAGCCAGCCCGGCGGGGCCGGAACCGACCACGGCCACCTTTTTGCCAGTCTTGGCTTCGGGGGGCTGCGGCACGACCCAGCCTTCGTGCCAGCCGCGCTCGATGATGGCCAGCTCGATGGACTTGATCCCCACCGGCTCCTGATTGATGTTCAGCACGCAGGCCGCCTCACAGGGCGCGGGGCAGATGCGCCCGGTGAACTCGGGAAAGTTATTGGTGGTATGCAGCACATCCAGGGCCTGTTTCCAGTCGTCTTGGTACACCAGATTGTTGAAGTCGGGGATGATGTTGTTGACCGGGCAGCCGTTGTTACAAAACGGAATGCCGCAGTCCATGCAGCGCGTCGCCTGCTTGCGTGCTGCTTCGCCCTGAAGCGGCTCGACAAATTCCTTGTAGTTCTTGAGCCGGGCCTCAGGAGCGAGGTACTTCTCCTTGACGCGGGGCTGTTCTAGAAAACCTGTGATTTTGGACATTTGGGAACTCCCGGTGGGTGGTGAGTGGGAAGTGGTGGGCTTTGAGCGTGCGGCGTTTGGATGCTGGGACGCTGGTGGCGTTCAGGTCGGCTGTGACTGCTTCCTCACCCGCTTGCTTCGTCAGGCTCCTCGCCCCCGGAGGGACAGAAAGCAGGCCGCGTAGGGGGCACGGAGGCGGTCACCAGCCTTACTTGGTCAGTACCCCTTGCCCGCCCTTCTCGGCTTTTCCAGCTTTCAGGCTGACGGTGTCGGCGGCGCGAACGGTGCCGGGTTCGGCGTAGGCGCGTTCTTTAAGGGCACGCTGATATTCCAGCGGGAAGACCTTGACGAACTTGCCCAGGGCCGTGTCCCAGTCGTCCAGAATCTCACCGGCACGCTTGGAACCGGTCTGGCGGTGGTGCTCCTCGATCAGGGTCCGCAGCTGGGCCTCGTCGCTCTGCTGGTTGTGCAGCGTCCACACGTCGGCGGCCTGAAGCTGCTCATCTGCGGGCTGAAGCTTATGCAGGCTGACCATGCTGAGGTTGCAGCGTTTCTCGAACTGGCCGTCCACGTCGTAGACATACGCCACGCCGCCCGACATCCCGGCGGCGAAGTTACGCCCGGTCTGGCCCAGCACAACTGCCGTACCACCTGTCATGTACTCGCAGCCGTGATCACCCGTGCCCTCGACCACCGCTTTGGCCCCGCTGAGACGCACGGCAAAGCGCTCGCCCGCCACGCCACGGAAGTAGGCTTCGCCGCTGGTCGCGCCGTACAGCACAGTGTTGCCGACGATGATGTTGTCTTCGGCCTGACCCCGGAACTCGATGGTCGGGCGCACCACGATGCGGCCACCGCTAAGGCCCTTGCCGGTGTAGTCGTTGGCGTCACCAATCAGATACAGGCTGATGCCAGGGGCCAGGAACGCGCCGAAGCTCTGGCCGCCGGTGCCTTCCATCTGAATGTGAATGGTGTCGTCGGGCAGTCCACCGGGACGCTGGCGAATCAGTTCGCCGGACAGCATCGCGCCAACGGTGCGGTTGACGTTCCGCACGGCCTGGAGGAAGTGAACGCGCTCGCCCTTTTCAATGGCGGGGCGGCACTTCTCGATCAGTTGCAGGTCGAGAGCGTTGAGCAGCCCGTGATCCTGCATTTCGAGGTGACGGCGGCCCACCGAGTCGGGCAGTTCATGGGCGCGGTAAAAGATGCGCGAGAAGTCGAGGCCCTGCGCCTTCCAGTGTTCGATGCCCTGGCGGGTTTCGAGCAGGTCGCTGCGGCCCGTCAGTTCGTCGAAGGTGCGGATGCCCAGCCCCGCCATGATCTTGCGGGCTTCCTCGGCCACGAAGAAAAAGAAGTTGATGACGTGTTCGGGTTTGCCCTGGAAGCGGGCACGCAGCACCGGATCCTGGGTCGCCACACCGACGGGGCAGGTGTTCAGGTGGCACTTACGCATCATGATGCAGCCTTCCGAGACCAGCGGCGCGGTGGCGAAACCGAACTCGTCGGCACCCAGCAGCGCGGCAATGACCACGTCGCGGCCCGTCTTGAGCTGCCCGTCAGTCTGCACGCGCACACGGTCACGCAGGCGGTTAAGCACCAAGGTCTGCTGCGTCTCGGCCAGGCCCAACTCCCAGGGGCTGCCCGCGTGCTTGATGCTGCTCCAGGGGCTGGCCCCGGTGCCGCCGTCATGCCCGGCGATCACGATATGGTCGGCTTTGGCCTTTGCCACGCCCGCCGCGATAGTGCCCACGCCCACCTCGCTGACCAGCTTGACCGAGATGTCAGCGCGGGGGTTGACGTTCTTAAGGTCGTGGATAAGCTGCGCGAGGTCTTCGATAGAGTAGATGTCGTGGTGCGGCGGCGGCGAGATCAGGCCCACGCCGGGGACACTGTGGCGCAGGAAGCCGATGTATTCGCTGACCTTGCTGCCGGGAAGCTGCCCGCCCTCGCCGGGTTTCGCGCCCTGCGCCATCTTGATCTGAATCTGGTCGGCGGACACGAGGTAGTTGGTGGTTACCCCGAAACGGCCCGAGGCCACCTGCTTGATCTTGCTGCGGAGGCTGTCGCCTTCCTGAAGGGGGTAGTCCACCTCGACGCGCCGCTGTCCGTCGGCTCCGGCTCCCAGGACGCTGCCCAGGCTTTCGCCCGCGCCCAGCTTTTCACCGCGCATCTCGCGCTCGTAGCGGGCCGGGTCCTCGCCGCCCTCACCGGTATTGGACTTGCCGCCGATGCGGTTCATGGCCACGGCCAGGGTCGCGTGCGCCTCGGTGCTGATGCTGCCCAGGCTCATCGCGCCGGTGGCGAAGCGCTTGACGATCTCGCTGGCGGGTTCAACCTCTTCCAGCGGCACGGGGGTCAGGCCCTCGGTTTTAAACTCGAACAGGCCGCGCAGGGTCATGTGCCGCCTGCTCTGGTCGTTGATGATTCGGGCGTATTCCTCGTAAGTCTCGAATTTGCCGCTGCGAACGCTGTGTTGCAGCTTGGCGACGGCGTCGGGCGTCCACATATGCTCCTCGCCACGGGCACGCCAGGCGTATTCGCCACCCGCTTCGAGGTCCTTGTCGAGCAGCGGGTTGCCCGAGAAGGCTGCGTGGTGAATTCGCAGGGCTTCCTCGGCCACTTCGAACAGCCCGATGCCGCCGATGCGGGTCGCGGTGCCCCTGAAGTACTTCTGCACGAAGTCTTCCCGGAGGCCCACGGCTTCAAACAACTGAGCGCCGCAGTAGCTCATGTAGGTGCTCACGCCCATCTTGGACATAATCTTGCTCAGGCCCTTGCCGATAGCCTTGATGTAGTTGTATACGGCCTTTTCGGGCGTAATATCGCTCAGGTCGGGCAGGCCCGGCACCGGGCGGTGCAGCTCCATGACCGTCTCCAGGGCCAGATACGGGTGAATGGCTTCCGCGCCGTAGCCCGCCAGCGCCGCGAAGTGATGCACCTCGCGGGCGTCTCCGGTTTCCACGACCAGCCCGGTTTTCATCCGCAGACCCTTGTGCACCAGGTGATGATGCACACTGCTCAAGGCCAGCAAAGAGGGAATCGGGGCACGGTCCTTATCCACCCGCTTGTCGGACAAGATAATGATGTTGTGCCCACTTTCGATGGCGTCTACCGCCCAGGCGTTGATGGTCGCCAGCTTGGCCTCGATGCCGCGCTCGCCCCAGTCCGCCGGATAGGTGATGTCGAGTTCAAAAGCCTTGAACTTGCCGCGCGTATGGGCCTCGATGTTACGCACGCGGGCCATGTCGTCGAAGTCCAAAATGGGCTGCTCGACTTCCAGGCGCATGGCCGGGTTGACGGTGTTGATGTCCAGCAGGTTGGCACGCGGCCCCACATAACTGACCAGCGACATAACCACTGCTTCGCGGATCGGGTCGATGGGCGGGTTGGTCACCTGCGCGAACAGCTGGCGAAAATAGTTAAACAGCGGCTTGTTCTTGCTGCTCAGCACGGCCAGCGGCGAGTCGTTGCCCATTGACCCGATGCCTTCCTCGCCCGCTTTCGCCATTGGCCCCATCAGGAATTTCAGGTCTTCCTGGCTGTAGCCGAACGCCTGCTGACGCCTGAGCAGCGGCTCGGCAAACTCGTCTACACTGCCGGTTTCGTCAGAGTCGTCGAGGCGGAAACGGGTGTTTTCGACCCACTGGCGGTAGGGTTTGGCCTTGGCGAACTGCATCTTCAGCTCGTCGTCTTCAATGATGCGGCCCTGCTCGAGGTCGATCATGAACATCTTGCCAGGCTGCAAGCGCCACTTGCGGGTAATCTGGCTCTGCGCAATGGGCAGTACGCCCGATTCGGACGCCAGAATCACCAGGTCGTCGCGGGTCTGGATGTAGCGGGCCGGGCGTAGGCCGTTGCGGTCAAGCGTCGCGGCGATCTGGCGGCCATCGGTGAAGACCATCGCGGCGGGGCCGTCCCAGGGTTCCATCATGCTGGCGTGGTACTCGTAGAATGCGCGGCGGCGGTCGTCGATCAGGGTGTTTTGCTCCCAGGCCTCGGGAATCATCATCATGGCGGCCTGCGCCATCGGGTAGCCCGCGAGGGTCAGCAGTTCCAGCACGTTGTCGAAGGTGGCGGTGTCGGACTCGCCCTCAAAGGAAATCGGGTACAGCTTTTTAAGGTCGTCGCCGAACAGCGGCGAACTGAGGATGCCTTCACGCGCCCGCATCCAGTTGAAGTTGCCCTTGACAGTGTTGATTTCGCCGTTGTGGGCAACCATGCGGTACGGGTGGGCCAGCCGCCACTCGGGAAAGGTATTGGTCGAAAAGCGCTGGTGCACCAGGGCCAGCGCCGACACCACGCGCCCGTCTTGCAGGTCAAGGAAGTACTCACCGACCTGGGTCGCCAGCAGCAGGCCCTTGTAGATGACCGTGCGGCACGACATCGAGGGCACGTAATACTCCTGCCCGTGGGTAAAGTTCAGCCCCAAGATGGCGTTGGAAGCGCGGCGGCGAATAATGTATAGCTTGCGCTCCAGGGCGTCGGGCACCAGCGTGTCGGGGCCAGCGCCGATAAAAATCTGGCGCACGACCGGCTCTTTTGCGCGTACCGCCGGACTCATGGGCATCTCACGACTCACCGGCACATCGCGCCAGCCCAGCACAATCTGGCCCTCGGCGATAACTGCCCGTTCGAGTTCCTGCTCGCAGGCGCGGCGCGAGGCAATTTCCTTGGGCAAAAAGATCATGCCCACGCCGTAGTCGCCCAGCGGCGGCAGCGTCACGCCCTGCTGCTGCATCTCCTCGCGGTAGAACTGGTCGGGAATCTGAATCAGGATGCCCGCGCCGTCACCCATAAGGTGATCGGCCCCGACCGCCCCACGGTGGTCAAGGTTTTCCAGAATCTTGAGGCCCTGGGTCACGATGTCGTGGCGCTGTTCGCCCTTGATGTGAGCCACGAAGCCCACCCCACAGGCGTCGTGCTCGGCGGCGGAATAAAGGCCCTGCTCGGCGGCCTGGCGCTGCTCCTGTACGGAAGTCACTGGGGTCGCTGGTGGAGGCGTTTTCACCGGCTTCATCCGGTTCTGGTCGTGATTCATGTTGCATCCCCCTTAACGTGGGCCTGTAGAACACAGGCGTCTGCCTAAAGGGTACCTAAATATGCCCGGGACAGGGGGACGTTGTTTATAAACTGCCTGGGTACAGCCTGAACAACAGACGCCATTCAGAAGCGCAGAAGAGCATCCTGAGCGGCCTTTAGGAAATTCTATTTCTTGAAATCCTAGAAAAATGTATAGAGAAGTTATCCTAAAGCCGAAGGCGCACCCGGCCCTAACCAGCTGCGCCCGCCTCCGCCTTCAGTCGGCGCGGACAGTTTCCTGGGTTTCGATGGCGGTCTTCTTTCTGGAATCACCGGTAAAGCTGCCGACAAGCAGGAGCAGCGTCCCCAGCACCACGTAGCTGTCGGCCAGGTTGAAGATCGGGAACTCGCTGCCGTTGATGGCGCGGGTCACACTACTCAGCAGCGGTGAATACAGCATGTCGGTCACCTGTCCTGCCCGCAGCCCGTCTATGGAATTGCCTACTGCCCCCGCCGCGATCATGGTGAGCACCACGGTCATGAAGCGCGTCTGGGGGCGCAGGTACACGTAGGCCACAATCGCCAGGCCCACTAGAATGCGCCCGACGGCCAGCAGCCTGGCACTGCCGCTGAACATGCTCCAGGCCGCGCCCGTATTGAAGGTCAGCACCCAGCCTAGCAAGCCCGGCAAAAACGGCACCGGGGGCTGTCCGGCGTGCAGGTGTGCCAGCGCCCAGCTTTTGAGCCACTGGTCGGCGGCGATCAGCAGCACAAAAAGGGCGGCCGGAAACCAGGCCGGAAAGGTGCGAGCAGGCAACAGAGGGCGGGACACGCCCCGCAGTATAAGCAGAGGCGTCTGGGCAAAGTCCGGGCAGCAGCGTTGGGGCAGCAGAGTCCAGGCAGCAGAGTGCAGGCAGACGCCGGCCAAAGGCCCAGTCAGTCAGTCCAGGCACCCACGTTCATTGCCCAGCCCCCGCTGCAAGGAGGAAGGCAGCCGCTAAGCTGCCCTCTATGCCCCTGCTGCGCCTCGCCCCCGGTATCCACTACCTGCCCAGCACCGTCAACAGCGTGGTGATCGAAAACGGCCAGGGCGGCGCACTGCTGATCGACACTGGCCTGGACGAGTCGCACGCCCGCAAGCTGCTGCGCTCGCTGGCCGAACTGGAGTTGCAGCCCAGCGCCATTCTGAATACGCACAGCCACGCCGACCACCACGGCGGCAACGCTTTCATTCTGAGCAAATTTCCCGGCCTGCTCGTCTACGCGCCGCCGCTGGAAGCCGCGATCATTAACCACCCGCTGCTGGAGCCGTTCTCTCTGTACGGAGCCTGCCCGCCGCCCGAACTGCGGACCAAATTTCTGCTGGCCCCGGCCAGCCCCGCGCAGGCGCTGGACGCTGGCACGCAAACCATCGGCGGCGTGCGGGCCGAGCTGATCGAGATTCCGGGTCACGCCGCGCAGATGTACGCGGTGCGGTTCGGTGAGGTGCTGTACGCCGCCGACGGGCTATTCGGCCTGGGCACTCTGCACAAGCACCCGCTGACCTTCTGCGCCGATTCGGGTCAGCAAAAAGTGAGCGCGGCGCACCTGGGCGCACTGAGCGGTGTCGCCACGGTGCTACCCGGCCACGGCGAACCAGTTGGCGAACTGGGCCAGCTGGCCCGCGACAATCTGGCGGCCTACGAGCGCACTACCGCCACCGTTCTACGCGCAGTGCAGGCAGGCCCGGCGACCACCGACGAACTGCTGGCCCGCGTGTGCGACCGCCTTCAGATTGAAATGACCCACGCCGGGGCCGCCGTGCTGAACCGCGCCGTGGTCGCTGCCCACCTTACTGAGTTGCTCGGAGCCGGGCAGGTTGGTCTGGCCGTAGCCGGGAACCGTATGCTGTTCACCGAAACGTGAAGAAAAGGCGTATTGGCGCCGCCGCCGCACAGACGTAGGCTAAAACCATGACTAAAAAATCGAGCAGCAAGAACAGCGCCAAGGACGGCATCCCGAGTGCCGGGGCCAAGGGCGTGGTGGCTACTGGCACCGATCACGCCGACGCCGCGCACCTGCAAACAGTCAACAATGCGCTGGTTAACCACCACTACCTGACCGAAAAGGAGTTCGGCGTGGTGTCCGAGACGTTGCAGCGCAACCTCGCCACGACCATTTCCCTGTACCTGAAGTTCAAGAAGTTTCACTGGGATATTCGCGGGCGCTTTTTCCGTGACCTGCACCTCGCCTACGACGAATTTATCGACATGATCTTCCCTGCCATCGACGAACAGGCCGAGCGGCTGGTGGCTCTGGGGGGCAGCCCGGTCGCCGCGCCCGCCGATATTGCCCGCTACAGCGTGGTCGACGTACCCGTTGAAACCGTGCGTGACGCCCGTTCGCAGGTCTCGGCACTGGTCGAGGATCTCTCACGCGTGGGCCGGGGTTACCGCGACGACAGCAAAGCCGTGGACGACGCCAACGACCACGCCACCGCCGATATGTACAACGGTTACGCCGCCACCATCGACAAGATTCGCTGGATGCTCCAGGCGATCATGGACGACGACCAGCTGAACTGATTTTCACGGGAACCGCGCCTCCAGAGTGGTTAGTCCACCTGGGGGCGCCCTTTTTATGACGTTACGGCAAAACCCAGGCTCAGCGTGTGTAGACCTTGAACCGGGCGCAGGGCCAGCAAAGAGGGGGGACGTTTCATGGAGCCTCCTGAACCAGTTCGGCGCTGCCGTCCGCCGCCGCGTAGCGGCCAGCGAAGTCGGGGCGAGAACCACCGGGCCGCGCCGCCCAGCCGTCCCAGCGTTTGCCGTCGGCAATAGGCTAAACAGTTCTCCCCTGCCCTGGGCGGTTCAGGCTTTCGTTCCGTGCAAGGTCGGTGAATCTTCCAGCGCGGCGTAGACCATCGTGCGGAGGGTCTGGCGCACCCGATCAGGGTAGTACAGCGCCTGGGTCATAAAGATGACGGCCAGATCCTCCACGGGGTCTACCCAGAAATACGTTCCCGCCGCGCCGCCCCAGTAAAAGTCGCCGGGGTTACCCGGTTGCAGGGTGCGGGCCGGGTTAAGCGTCATGGCAAAGCCCAGGCCGAAGCCCACGCCCGCCGACCCTGTCTCGCTAACGGCCACGGCGGAACGGGTCAGCGCGGCGATGTCCTGGCCGCCCGGCAGATGGTTGCGGGTCATCAGTTCCAGGGTCTTGGGGCCAATTACGCGCACGCCGTCTAGCTCGCCGCCGCGCAGCAGCATCCGGCAAAAGCGCAGGTAGTCGGCAGCTGTGCTGACCAGGCCGCCCCCGCCCGACACGAAACGCGGTGGCTGCAAGTAGCTGCTGCGGTCTACAGGGTCAAACACCTGAAGGCCCTGCGGCGTCAGCGCGTAGCAGGTCATGAAGCGCCCAGTCTTTTCCGGCGGCACCTGAAAGCCGGTTTCGTGCATTCCCAGCGGCGTCAAAATCCGCTGCTGTAAAAAGTCCTCGAAGGGTATCCCCGAGATTTTTCCGATCAGATAGCCCAGCACGTCGGTGGCCGCCGAGTAGTGC
Organism: Deinococcus sp.; assembly: GCF_018260405.1. GTDB lineage: Bacteria > Deinococcota > Deinococci > Deinococcales > Deinococcaceae > Deinococcus. The sequence continues at coordinate 3,630 of NZ_JAGLBG010000008.1, read as the reverse complement.
CACGCCTCGCCGGGCGAGAATTCCAGCGGCAGCTGGGCCAGTTCGGCCATAAATTCGTCCAGGCTGGTGCGGTAGCCCAGGCCCAGTTTGCGGTAAGTCTCATCGAGGTGGCCGCCCTGCTGGATGAAGTAGCTCAGGCCCGCCGTGTGGCGCAGCAGGTCCACCATCCGCATCGGGCCTTGAGCGGGGGTGGTCGTGAACGCGCCCGCTCCGTCCTGTGCTGGGCCGCTCTCGTACACGCCCAGCCCGGCCCACTCGGGAATCACGCTGCTGACGGGGTCATTCAGGCTGACCTTGCCTTCCTCGACCAGCAGCATAAAGGCCAGACTGGTCAGCGGCTTGGTCATGGAGTAGATGCGGAAAATGGAGTCGGCCTCAATCGGCACGCCCTTTTCGATGTCGGCCCACCCCTGCACGCTCTGGTAGGCCATTTCGCCCCGGCGGTACACCAGCGTCAGGGCATTGGGCAAAAGGCCAGGGTCAAGGTACGTTTCCTTAAAATGCGTATCCCAGCGCCGCAGACGTTCGGTATTCACTCCAGCCTTGATATCGCTCATCACTTATACCCCCAGGTAGGCACTGCGCACCCTGTCATCATTCATCAGCTGCTGCTGGCTGCCTTCCAGGCTGACCTTACCGCTTTCGAGCACATAGCCCCGGTGCGCCACCCCCAGCGCAGCGAATGCATTCTGCTCGGCCAGCAGCACGCTGACCCCCTCGGCGTTGATTTGCTTGAGGACCGCGAAGACCTGCTCGACCACCAGCGGGGCGAGGCCCAGCGAAGGTTCGTCGAGCAGCAGCAGTTGCGGCTTGCCCATCAGGGCGCGGCCAATGGCGACCATCTGCTGTTGCCCACCCGAGAGGCTCCCGGCAAGGGCGTTCTTCTTAGGAATCATGCCGGGAAACAGTTCGTAGACGTGCGCCAGCAGTTTTTCATTCTCGGCGTGGTGGCGGCGGTGAACAAAGGCCCCCAGCCGCAGATTCTTGTCCACGCTGAGTTCGGGAAACAGCAGGCGACCTTCCGGGCACTGCGCGACGCCGTGAGACACGTTAAATTCGGGTTTTCCGCCCGTCAGCGGGGTGCCGTTCCAGGTGGCGGTGCCGCCCGAAGGCCGCTGCAACCCGCTGAGCGTGCGGAACAAAGAGCTTTTGCCCGCGCCGTTGGCCCCCAGCAACACCACGATTTCGCCGGGGTTGACAGTCAAGTTCACGCGGTCCAGCGCCATGAAGCCGCTGTATTTAACGCTCAGGTCACGGATTTCAAGCATGGCCCGCCTCCTGAGGGTCAGTGGTGTTGTGTCCCATCTGGCCGCCGTGCGCGTGGCTGCCCAGGTACGCCTCGACCACCGCCGGGTCGTGACCGACCTGCTGAGGCGTGCCCTGCGCGATCTTCTGGCCGTGGTGCAGTACCACAATCTGGTTGGCCAGGCCCATCACTAGACTCATTTTGTGCTCGACCAGCGCAACCGTCAGGCCGCCCGCGACCAGGTCACGGATCAGGCCCATCAGGTTGACCGTCTCCTCCGGATTCATTCCGGCGGCGGGTTCGTCCAGCAGCAGCAGTTTGGGGTCGCTGGACAGCGCCATGGCGATTCCCACGCGCTTTTGCCCTTCTTGCGTCAAGGCCCCGGCGGGCCGGTCGGCCTGACTCGCCAGCCCCACCCGTTCAAGGGCCTGCCTCGCCCCAGCGCGGCTGCCCGCATCGTCTTGGCGCTCACGGGCTGTTCGCAGCAGGGCGTCGAGCAACCCGGCGCGGGTGCGAATACGGTGCCCGATCATGGCGTTTTCCAGCACGCTGAGATCCTTGTAGATGGTAGTGGTCTGGAAGGTGCGGGCGATGCCGCGCCCGACCACCTGATGAGTCTTGAGGCGCGTAATGTCCTCGCCCCTGAAGGTGATGCTGCCCGAGGTCGGCTGGTAGAAGCCCGAAATCAGATTGAAGAAGGTGCTTTTGCCCGCACCGTTAGGGCCGATGATCGCCGTGATCTGCCCGGCAGCGATACTAGCTGTCACGTCGCGCACCGCATGATTGCCGCCGAAGCGGATGCCCAGACCACTTACGTCAAGCATCTTTCTTTCCTCCGCGCCGACCCTTCAGGCGCTCCCACAGGCCCACCAACCCCTGCGGCGCGAACATGACCAGCAGCACCAGCAGCGGCCCAAACACCAGATACTGGTAATCCTGAAGTCCTTTAAGCCCCTGCGAGAGCGTATACATCACGCCCGTGCCCAGCAGCGGCCCCACCAGCGTTCCCAGGCCGCCGACCAGCAGGTACAGCAGCACTGTGAAGGCCGTGACTGGCCCGGTGATGGCCGACCCCATGAAGCCCACGTAGGCGGCGTACAGCCCGCCCGCGAAGCCTGCGATAGCCGTCGAGAGCAGCATGGCCCGCAGCTTGTGCGCGTACACGTCGATTCCGGCGCTGCGGGCCAGATCCTCGCCGCCGCGAATGGCGATCAGCGAACGCCCGAAGGTGCTGAAGCGGGCGCGGGCGACCACAACCACTGTCAGAATCAGGGCCAGCAGCGCCAGATAATAAAAGCCCCCGGTGAGCTTCAGGCCCACCATTTTCGACAGCCCCTCCAGTCCCGGCGGCGGGTTGATACCGTTGAGGCCGTCGTTACCGCCCGTCAATCGATCCCACTTGTTAATCACCAGTTGAATGATGACGCCCACGCCCAGCGTAAAGATCGAGAAGGCGTCGCCCTTGGTTCTGAAGGCCACCAGCCCTAGCCCATAGCCCAGCAGGGCGCACAGCAGCACCCCGGCGGGCCACGCCAGCCAGAAATTCCAGCCTGCCTTGAGGGTCAAAATGCCCACCGTATACGCCCCAATTCCAAAAAACCCGGCGTGCGCCAGCGAAAGCAACCCGGTGTAGCCTAGAATGACGTTCAGCCCGTAGGCGACGATGGCCCAGATCATCACGTTCACCCCGATATCCAGCATGTAGCTCGACGGGTGCAGCAGCGGCACCAGCGCAGCCAGCACGAACAGAATCGGCCAACCCCAGGCCAGTTTTTTGGCGGCTTGCGGCGTCATGCCCCTCTCCTGAATAGGCCCTGGGGCCGAATCGCCAGCACCAGCACCAGCATGGCAAACCCGATCACGTCGGCAAAGTCCAGGCTGATGTAGTACCCCCCGAACACCTCGGCGAAGGCCAGCAAAAAGCCGCCCACGATGGCCCCCGGTACGCTGCCCATGCCGCCCAGGATGATGATGGCAAACACCTTGAGGTTCATGACCTCGCCCATGCTGGGAGCGACCGAGTTAATCGGCGCGATCAGGCAGGCGGCCACCGCAGCCAGCGCCCCCGAAATGGCGAAGGTCAGCATGCCGACCCGGTTGGTGTTGATGCCGACCAACCTCGCTCCCTCACGGTTCTGGCTCATAGCCTCGATGGTCGAGCCGGTCAGGGTGCGCTTGAGGAAAAAATTCAGCCCCAGCATAGCGACCAGACTCGCGGCGATCACCAGCACGCGCTGCCAGGTGATGGTCACGCTGCCCAGGTTCAGGATTCCCGGGATAGGCTCGGCGATCTGCTTGAAATCCGGCCCCCAGATTTTTTGCACGGCGGCCTCGATGAAAAACAGCACCCCGATGGCCGCGATCATCGGCTGCACGTGCGGCGC
>NZ_JAGLBG010000089.1 GCF_018260405.1 Deinococcus sp. | reverse complement strand
ACAGCGACCTTGAGCAGTGCCAGATCACGGTCAGGATTCCGACGGGCGACTACGCCAGCCTGAACCTCGCGCAGGCCGTGCTGCTGGTGTGCTACGAATTTTTGCAGGGCCAGGACGACGTGCCCGAGTGGACGCGTAAAACCGCCACCCGCGAGGAAATGGAAGCGATGTACGGCCACCTGCAAGACACCATGGGGCTGATCGGCTACACCGACGCGGTGCGGGCGCGGCACACCATGCGGCTGTGGCGGGCGATGCTGGACCGCACGCTGATGAGCAGCGCCGAGAGCCGCCTGCTGCGTGGGTTTTTCCGGCAGGTGGCCTGGAAGGTCGGCGACGCGGCGGCGCGGGGAACCGTAGCGCCGCGCCACGCCGAACCCACGCCCGCAAACCTTACAACTGCCATTCCAGCCAGCCTCCCAAAGAACATGCTGGGCAGCGACACGGAAGAGGAATCACGGAAGAGTAATGAAGAGTAATACAGACTGCGCTCAATTCCGGCACACCTGAAAAAGCACCAGATGCGCCTTTGCCAGCAGCTTTACGCCTCCGCCCGGATTGAAAAGTTTCGCCAACCTTTCTATCTGGGTGGGTATCCGCACCTTCCTCCTAGACTAAGCGCATGTCCAAGACGCGCCCCGCCACGACTCCCCCGGCCCGGCCCGCACCGCGCGAGGTGAGGCTCTCGGACCGCGTGCGGCTGGTGCGCAACGTGCTGCCGACGCTGATCGTGCTCGTGGTGGTGGCCGTCGAATTCGCTATCCGGCAGCTACCAGCTATTCAGGCGCAATTCTGGGCGCACCTGCTGTTTTACGGCCTGCTGGGACCTGCCGTAACGTTTTTCAGTGTGGAGTGGATCGCCGAGGGCACCCGCGCCCGCGAGCAGGCTGAACACGAGCTGCGCGGGCTGTACGGCGAGCTCAGCGCCTCGCACGGGCGGCTGCGGGCTGTGCAGGAGCTGATGCGCGAGGTCGCTGAGGCCCCCGACATGGCGGCGGTGGTCGAGGTCGCGGCGCGGGGAGCGGTGCGGGCGACCGGGGCCACCCACGCGACCCTGACCGTGCCCGGCGGCCTGAGCAGTTCGGCGCGGGGCGAGACGCTGCTGGCCGCGCCCAGTGCCGACCTGCACCCGCTGCGGGTAGGCATTCCGGGCGGCGGGGCGCTGGCGCTGCACTTCGAGACGCCGCCGACCCCGGAAACGATGGCGCTGGCCCAGGCCATTTCCTCGGAAGTCGCCAATGGGGTGGACGCCGCCCGCAACCGCACGCTGGACCTGATGACGCTGTACAGCGTGGACCAGAGCATCCGCGCCGAGCGCAACATGCGGCGGCTGCTTTCGCGGGTGACGCGCAATATGGCGGCCCGGCTGGGCGTGGACGCACGGGCGGCTTACCTGACCGACCAGGACGGTGTGTTACGGCTGGAATATGCCCAGGATCAGGGCGGCGAAAGCGGCAGCGGCAGCCCGGCCCCCGCCTTTGCCCTGCGCGTGGCCGAGGCCGGAACCCCGCTGCTGGCCGCCGGGGCCGAGGCAAGTGAGGTCTTTCCGGCGGCCAGCAGCGCCCTGGGCCTGCCTATGCGCGACGACGACGGACTGCTGGGGGTGCTGGTGCTGGGCGACGTGCGGGCAGACGCCTTTGCCGAGGCCCCGGTGGCGCTGCTGGCCTTCATGGCGGGGCAAGCGACGCTGGCGGTCCGCAACGCCCGCGCCTACCTGTACTCCGAGGAAGTCGCCATCAGCGACGAACGCGCCCGCATCGCCCGCGAGATTCACGACGGGGTGGCGCAGTCACTTGCCTTCGCCGCGCTGAAGCTCGACGTGGTGGCCCGCCAGATTCGCAGGGAGCCGGAGCGGGCCGAGGCCGAGGTCAGGGAAGCCTCCGCGCTGCTGCGTGAGCAGATCCGCGAAGTGCGGCGCTCGATCTTCGCGCTGCGGCCCATCGACCTGGAAAAATACGGCCTGCTCGAAACGCTGCGGCGCTACGTGGCCGACTTCGGGGAACAGAACAGTGTCCGGACCTCACTGGAAGTTTCCGGCGACATTCACCTCTCGCCGGGCGATGAGGCCATCATTTTCCGCATCTTGCAAGAAAGCCTGAACAACGTCGCCAAGCACGCCCGCGCCCGTGAAGTGGCGGTGACCCTCCACGGTTCGCAGCGCGTGCTGCTGCGGGTCAAGGACGACGGGCAGGGTTTCGACCCCGAACAGGTCAGCGGGCGCGTGAGCAGCGCCGGGGGCCTGGGCCTGATGCAGATGAACGAGCGCGTGGCGGCGCGTGGCGGGACCTACCGCGTGCGCTCCAGCCCCGGCCACGGCACAGTGGTCGAGGCCGAGCTGCCCCAGGTCTGAGACGGACTCCGGCTAAAAGGTGCAGGTCTGCCATCCCCCAAACTGACCCGGCGTAGAGCCTGCCCCCGACCCCGTAAACTGAGCACATGACCCGTCAACCCGAACTGGCTCTGGCACTACTGCGGCTGATGCTGGGGGCCATGTTCGCGCTGCACGGGGCGCAGGCCATTTTTTACAGGGGTCTGGGGCCAACCACGGCGCAGTTCAAGGGCTGGCATGTGCCTATGCCGCTGCTCACGGCCCCGCTGGTCGCCACGCTGGAACTGACGGGCGGCATCCTGATTTTTCTGGGGCTGGGGGCACGGCCTTTTGCCTTTGCCCTGGCGGTGGTTATGGGCGCGGCCATCTGTTATGCCCACTGGGGCAAGGATTTTTTCAGGGGCGGCATGGAAGTCCCGCTTATTTTGCTGGTCTGCGCCCTGGCGATTGCGCTGGGCGGCCCGGGCAAACCATCTTTTGACCAGATGAGCGGTGAGGTGGTGGGGCCGCCGCAAAAGCCCCAGCCGTCCGGGCCACCGCCTGCCTCAAAGCGCGTGGCGGCCAAGAAGAAGAGCGGAGATTAACCCACACAAAGTGCGCTTAATTCCGCCCGCAGTGGGGAGCGGGCAGGCCCCTTCATGGGTGCCGCTCTGCCCAAGACAGCGGGCAGGCCCCATTTGTCGGTTTCCCCTTCCTCTGCCCCATTTTGCCCTGCTAAACTAGCGTGTTCAGAACGTAGGAGGGCCGACCTCCTACGCACCCATCGTAACCAATAGGAGCAGTCGCCAGAGATGTCGTCCGAACTGAAAGTGAATGCCGCAGCCGTATTTTTGCAGTTTTGACTTTTAGACGGCTAGACGACTCCGGCAAGGAGCACCCATGCAAGACAAACTCATCGTGCGCGGCGCGAGGGAACACAACCTCAAGAACATCACCGTTGAGATGCCGCGTGAGCAGTTCGTGGTGATTACCGGCGTGTCCGGCTCCGGCAAAAGCACCCTGGCCTTCGACACCATCTACGCCGAGGGCCAGCGCCGCTATGTGGAGTCGCTCAGCGCCTACGCCCGGCAGTTCCTGGGCCTGATGGAAAAGCCCGACGTGGAAAGCATCACCGGGCTGTCTCCGGCCATTTCCATTGACCAGAAGACCACCAGCCACAACCCGCGCAGCACGGTGGGCACCGTCACCGAGATTCACGATTATCTGCGGCTGCTGTATGCCCGCGTCGGCACACCGTACTGCCCGGTTTGCGGGCGCAAGATTGAAAAGCAAAGTCCCAGCGAGGTCACCGACCGCCTGTTAGCCAGCTTTGAAGGCAAACGCGCCATCCTGCTGGCCCCGGCGGTGCGCGGGCGTAAGGGCGAGTACCGCAAGCTGTTTGCCGACCTGAGGCGCGAGGGTTTTGCGCGGGTGCGGGTAGACGGCACACTGTACGAACTGGACGAGGCCGAGAAGCTGAAGTTGGAAAAGTTTGAAAAGCATGATGTGGACGTGGTGATTGACCGCCTGACCATGCGTCATACTGACCGCGCACGTATTGCCGAGTCGGTGGAACTGGGCATCCGCCGGGGCGAGGGCCTGCTGCGGGTGCTGCTGCCCGACGGTGGCCCCGAGGGAGAAGCGCACGAGGAACTGTACTCGGAAAAGTTCGCTTGCCCCGAACACGGCAGCGTGCTGGAGGAACTGGAGCCGCGCAGCTTCAGCTTCAACAACCCCTACGGCGCGTGCGGCGACTGTGGCGGGTTGGGCTTCAAACAGGAATTCACCGCTGAGCGCGTGATAGACGACAAACTCAGCATTGACGACGGCGCAATTTTGCCCTGGACAAAAAAGGGCAGCGACGCCGGAATCTATTACTACGACAAGTTGCAGGCACTGGCCGCTCACCTGGACTTCAGCCTCAAGACGCCCTGGCGCGAGCTTCCAGCCCTAGCCCAGAAAGCCGTGCTGCACGGCCCCGGCGAGGCGTTCCCGGTGGTGTACAAGCGGGCGAGCAAGGAAACGCGCTTCATGACCGAATTTGAGGGCGTCCTGACCAATCTTCAGCGCCGCTACGCCGACACCGAGTCCGAATTCATGCGCGAGAAGCTGGAAGAACTGATGGAACTCCAGCCTTGCCCCAGTTGCGGCGGCACCCGCTACAAGCCCGAAATTCTGGCGGTGCGGGCGGGCGGCCTCAACATCTCGCAGGCCAGCGGCATGAGCGTGCTGGAAGCCGACCAGTTTTTTGGGCAGTTGCAGGGCGGCACCCTCGACCACGCCGCCATTGAACCCTTTCTCAAGGGCCACACCGGCGGCAGCCAGCAGGCACACGGGCCACGGCATTACGAGTACACACTCGGCGACTTCGGCGCGGCGGTGGCGGCTCCGATTCTCAAGGCCATCCGCACCCGCCTGAAGTTTCTGGTAGACGTGGGCCTGGACTACCTCTCGCTTGACCGCACCGCCAACACGCTAAGCGGCGGCGAGGCGCAGCGCATCCGGCTGGCGACCCAGGTGGGCAGCGGCCTGACCGGGGTGCTGTACGTGCTGGACGAACCCAGCATCGGCCTGCATCCCAAAGACAACGGACGGCTGATTGGCACCCTCAAAAACCTGCGCGACCTGGGCAACACCCTGCTGGTGGTCGAACACGACGAGGAGACCATGCTGGCCGCCGATTACCTGATTGACATGGGGCCGGGCGCGGGCGTGCATGGCGGCGAAGTGGTTGCCAGCGGCACGCCCGCCGAGGTGCGCGGGGCCAAAGATTCGCTGACCGGCAAATACCTGCGCGGCGAAATGAAAATCGAGGTGCCCCAGCGGCGGCGGCGCGGCAACGGCCTGTCGCTAAAGGTCATCGGGGCGCGGGAACACAACCTGCAAAACGTGGACATCAGCATCCCGCTGGCCACCATGACCGTGGTCACCGGGCCGTCGGGCAGTGGCAAAAGCACCCTGATTACCGACATCCTGCACGCGACACTGGCCCGCGAACTGAACGGGGCCAAGACCTCGCCCGGCAAATATGACCGCATAGAGGGCATGGAGCATCTGGACAAGGTCATTGAGATTGACCAGTCCCCGATTGGCCGCACGCCGCGCAGCAACCCGGCGACCTACACTGGCATGTTTACCGAAATCCGCGACCTGTTTACCCGCACCCCTGAAGCGCGGCGGCGCGGCTATCTGGCCGGGCGCTTCAGTTTCAACGTCAAGGGCGGGCGCTGCGAACACTGCAAGGGCGACGGCGTAATGAAAATCGAGATGAACTTCCTGCCCGACATTTATGTGCCGTGCGAGGTTTGCAAAGGCGCACGTTACAACCGCGAAACGCTGGAAGTGAAGTACAACGGTAAGACCATTGCCGACGTGCTGGACATGACCGTGGAAGACGCGCACGATTTCTTTGAGGCCATCCCCACCATTCAGCGCAAAATGGCGCTGCTGCTGGACGTGGGCCTAAGCTACATGAAGGTGGGCCAACCCAGCACCACGCTGTCGGGCGGTGAGGCCCAGCGCATTAAACTCGCCACCGAGCTGAGCAAGCGGGCCACCGGCAAGACCATTTACATTCTGGATGAACCCACCACGGGACTGCACTTTGAAGACGTGCGCCGCCTGATGGAAGTCCTTGACCGCCTTGCCGACGGCGGCAATACGCTGGTGGTGATTGAGCACAACCTGGACGTGATGAAGTGCGCCGACTACATCATTGACCTGGGGCCGGAAGGCGGCATACGCGGCGGGCAGATTGTGGCGACAGGTACGCCCGAAGAAGTGGCCGCGCACCCGACCAGCTATACCGGCGAGTATCTACGCAAGGTTCCGGGGATTGTGGCGGCGGGGGCGAAAGCCGGGGCTGCGGATGCTGGGGCGAAGGCGGAAAAACCTGCTAAGGCCAAAGCTAAGGCAAAGAAAGAAAAGCAGTAGGTAGCAGACACGCGCCCCCTTGCGCATCAGCCAGCAGGGGCATGGGCTGAGGCTACCCCTTCCAGCCCAACTCCGGCCTGACTGATTCAGACGTGGTAAAACCTTGAGAGCATGACCGCCGCTCCCGCACCGACCCGTAACGCTGGCCTTCGCTCTGGCCTCTGGACTGCCCTACGTCTGGTGGCAGGCTGGGCCACCGTCGCCGTTCTCGCCTACCTGCTGGGCGTGCCCAGCGACAGCTTCGGCTGGGCCAAGATGGTCTTTGCCTGGGTGCTGCTGACCCTGGTGGCCGACGAATTTGCAGGCTGGTTCGGGTACATCGGTCTGGCGCTCGGCGTCCTGCCCTTTTTGCACGCCACACCCGAGCCGTGGTTCACGGTCTTTCCGCTGGTCTTTGCCGCGCTGTTCGCCCTGCTGCTGCTCAAGCATTCCGGTGGGCCGTTCGTGGTGCCGTTTGCGGCGCTCCTTTTTATGGCGACCATCATCGCAGCCGACAAAATCGGGATCAAGATGAAGATACCGCTGGCGCTGATCGGCACGTCGCAGTTTCGCAACGCGACTTTCATCCCTATGATCGCCGTTATGAGCTTCAGCTTTTTGCGCCAGCTGGGCACCCTGCTCTGGCGCTGGCAGGCCAGGCGCACACGGCTGGCAGACGTGCCCCAAGTCCCCACAGCAAAAGCGGTGCCTCAGCCGACTGCGCCAGTTCCGGTGCCCGCCGCGCCAGTCGGCGTGAATTCGGCGAATCCAAGCACACCCGCCTCAAGCACACCCGGCCCAGTAACCGAAACCATCGTCGTCTCTCCTGCTGCGCGTGTGGTGGTGCCCAGCCCGGCCAGGCCGCAGACTGCCAAAACCCCGGCGGCGGTGATCGACCTCGACCTGGGCGACGTTCCGGGCGCACAAGAGCAGCCCCCCAGGAAAACCTGAGCCGCCCGGACTTCCAGTCTCACCTCACATTGACGCGCCTGACTACCGGGCGCGTTAAACTTTGCTGCGATATGACCCGACTTTCCGGAAACAATTCAAACCGCAGTGTTCTTCTGATCGGTACGCTCATCGCTGCCGCCCTGATCGGACTGGCCATTTGGGCCATGACCCACAAGGCTGCCGCGCCCACTACCAGTGGCGACAAAGCCGTGAACTTCAATCTTGCCAACCTGCCCTTCGACGGCAAGGCCGACGCCCCCGTGACTGTGGTGGCCGTAGAGGATTTCAAGTGCCCAGCCTGTAAGAACTTTCAGGACACGGCGGCCCCTGAACTCAAGACCAAGTATGTCGATACTGGCAAGGTCAAGTGGTACACCCTGATCTGGCCTTTCATTTCAACTCAGGTAGCCCGCAACCCCGAGGACGATAGCAAGTACGCGGCCATGGCGGCCAAGTGCGTCTACGACCAGAAGGGCAATGAGGGCTTCAGTACCTACCGTGACATCCTGTTCCGCGCCCAGCAGACCGAAACCATCGTCTGGGCCACCAAGTCCTACCTTAAGCAGCTGGCCTCCAATGTCGATGGCTTGGACACGGGCAAGTTTGCCACCTGCCTGGACACCGACGCCACTGCTGCCCGCGTGGAAGCCGACAAGAAGCAGGCCGAGGACGCGGGAGTCAGCTCGACGCCGACTATTTTTGTTAACGGTAAGGCCGTGACCATCACCACCGACGCGGTCAAGGACATCAGCGCGGCCATCGACACGGCTGCCAAGTAAACCATGAGCCGCGACAACCGCCTCTATCTGGCCTGGGTGGTCGCCCTGATCGCCACCCTCGGCAGTCTGTACTTCAGCGAAGTTCGGCACTTCAACCCGTGCATCCTGTGCTGGTATCAGCGCGTCTGCATGTACCCGCAGGTTCTACTGCTGGGCATAGCTGCTTTCAGAAACGACTTCGGTATCCGGCGCTACGTGCTGCCGCTGGCCGTGATCGGCTGGTGCACGGCGCTGTATCAGAACCTGGAAACATGGGGAGTGGTGCCAACCCTCAAGGCGTGCAGTATCAACCCGGCGGCGTCATGCAGCAACATCTGGGCCGTCTGGGGCAGCAACGAAACCTTTAACCATGCCCTGGCGATTCCAGTGCTGAGCATGATCGCCTTTACCCTGATCATCGCCCTGCTCAGCTGGAAACGCGTGCCAGTCGTGGCCGAGTCAGCCACCGTAAACGGCTACAGCTAAAGCACACAGCCAGAAGGAGCGAGGGCAGCCGTCAAAAGTTGCCTTGCCTGCCTTCTGTGTGGTCGCACATCGGGTGTTGTTTCAAGTGTACCGGATTGGGGAGCAGCCGTCCGTATTAGACCTTCCCGAGTGCCCGGCGCACCGCGAAACGCACCCGCCCCAAACTGGCGAGGTCGTCGAACGCTGTAATCAGAATGTGTTCCCCCACCGGGGTCAGCAGCACTGGGCCACCGTCAATATCCAGCAGCAGGTCATCCCACTTGGTCGCGTTCATGGCGGCCTGCAAGCTGCCAATCATGGCGCGGGCCGATACAGCCAAATTCAGGTCGGGGGTCTGATCCCCGACGGTCATCACCGAACGGCCAGCCTCGTCGACCATGGCGGCGTAGCGCACACCGCGCACGTTCATCAGGGGCTCGATCACGACTCACCTGCGGGCATATCGACCATTTCCAGGGCCAATCTTGCCAGGGCCTGCTGGGCTGCACGGGTGTCGTGGCCACGCATGACGGCGGCTCCCAGGACGTAATCGCCGCTGGCAATGGCGACCACTTCCATCCGCTCACTGGTAAACGACAGCCGGGTCACGCGCCCCGCGCCCATGCGGGTGCTGATGCGGCTCACGGTGCCGCGCAGCGAGGCCAGCTCGGCGGCCAGGGCTTCCCCGCCCTCACCGACAGTTTCTAAAGGCAGGCCGTCTTCTCCGACTAGCACGCCAGCGACCAGACCAGGAACGGATTTAAGGGCTTCGAGTCTCACAGCAGTTCTCCCAGGCGGCGGGCCGCTTCACGACTGTACAAACGTGATTGCCCCAGGTTGCTGCGGCCATCCAGCGCCAGCAGAAGAAAGAAGTCGGCATTAATCGGTCGCAGAAACACGCTGAGGTTTTCGCCGCGAATATAAAGTTCGCGGGTCAGGCCGCCGCCCAGGGTCTGAGTATAGACCCCGTTCGCCGAGCGCAGCATCCCGGCGTGTTCTGCGACCAGCAGATTGAGATCGGTAGTGGTAGGGGTGTAGCCCTCAACCAATAGGCCATCAAGTCCGCCAATAGCGGCGGCCCAGGCTCCATCGACTTCGGAAACAAGTTGGGTGAGGTCGGCAAGCATCTGAGTCCCATCATATCCCTCTGAAGCTCACACACCTCTGACTGGTCCCCCTGGGCTAGAGCCTCTGCCAAAAAGGCGCGACGCCTCTTGGCAGTGGTTCGGAACCTTTTCACCGCTACAGAAATGTGAATAAATTAACTCTCCGAACGCACTGGTTGGAAGCCATGCCTTGAGAGCAAGCGGATGTCAGAGCGAACTTGGCGACTTAGAGGATTTTGCAAAAAGATGGTGCTCTTTTTAACATCTTTTTGCCGAGTGGAACGAGTGAAAAAGAAAGAGCAG
>NZ_JAGLBG010000088.1 GCF_018260405.1 Deinococcus sp. | reverse complement strand
GGCCGTTCGTTGAGTCTTCACACACCAACGTAACCGACCCCACTTGCTTTTTGGTCAAAAAGGTTCCGGACTACTGAGCTAATAAAGTTGGCGTTTAATTCGGGGCGGACGCACTACCTATTTAGTCCTTGAGATACACCACGCGGCAGGCTTTCCCTGCGGCGCGGAACTGAGCGGCGGCGCTGGCGTCCAGCTGGGCATCGGTCAGCACCGTGGAATTGGGGGCAAATTTGGTGGGCCGGATTTTACTGGCCTTGATCCGCGTGACATTTTTGAACGCGCCGATCCCGCCTTCGGACGTGATGTAGGTTTGCAAGTCGCCCTCGACCACCAGCTTGCTGCTCACGCCCTTGACCAGTTCGGCGTCGGGCCAGAGCTGATTGCCTGCATTATCGAAAATGAAACTGGTCATGTCGCGCTGAAAGTTGCCCAGGCCACGCACGTCCACGATCACCGTGCAGTTCAGCAGGCGGTCTTCGCTGCCTGCCGCCGCACCGCCCCCGCCCCCGGCGCGGGCCTGCTCGCCGCCGCCCGCGCCCGCAGCATTGCCCGCCCCGTCGCCGGAGCCAGTTCCCGAACCGCGTCCGGGGGGCGTTGCGCTTCCGCTGGAGCCGCTGCCGTCTCCGGCCCCATTGCCTGTGCCATTGCCTGGGCGTCCGGTGGCCGCTTCGCCTGTTCCTGCGCCGCTGCCCGGTTGGTCGCCCGCGCCGCCACTGGTATTTCCGCGTCCGCTGGCTGGGGGGCCCGTGTCTGGGCTGGCACCTGCGCCGCTCGCCGTACCCCGTGTGGATTCGCGGGCCGCTGCCGGAGCATCTGCGGTCGCGCCGCTGCTGCCCTCGGTGCCACGGTTGGGGGCGCCGGTTTGCACGCCCGGTGTAGTGTCCCCGGCTTTGCCCTCACGCGGGGTGCGGGTAGTCGCGCCGTCGCCTGTGCCTGTCCCTGTGCCTGTCGCCGCCTCTGGCGTCTGAGCTGTCTGGGGCCGCCCGGTTGCCGGGGCGTCGCCGCTGCCACTGCCGCTGGCCGCTGCGCCGCTGGCTGCCGGGGCTGGGGTGCGGGTTCTGGCCGCCGGGGCCGGGGCGTCGGTGGGGTTTACGCTGGATTCCGCCGCGCCGCGCCGCCCAGCAGCAGGTGTTTGTGCCTGGGGTTCCTCAGCCGTGGGCGTGGGGCTGACCCGTCCAGCGCGGCCTGTATCAGCCTGCGGCGTAACTGGAATCGGTTCTCCCCGGCCAGTCGTGGCTTCGGGAGCAGTGGCGGTCGGGGCGCTGCTCGCCTCGGGCCGCGCCGGAATTCGGGCCGCAGCCGGGGCCTCGCTCGGCGTGGTGTCGGGGGCCGTGCTGCGGGCTGGGGCGGGCGCTTCGGCATTCGGGGCCTGGGTGGTGGGGGCCTCGCCGCGTGTAGGCGCCGCAGAATCGGCCTGACTGTCGGGAGCTGCATCTTCGCGCCGGGGCAGCGCCGTGACCGGGGCCGGGTCGGGGGCAGGCGCGGCTGGGGCTGCTGGCTCGGGTGCAGCGGGCGTTTCGGGGGCAGGTTTTTGGGCATCAGGCTGCGGCTCGGGCGCGGCGGCGTCCGGCGTGGGGGTGGGGTCGGGGGTCTGCTGAGGAACCTCGGGCGCTGGGTTGGCGGGGTTGGCCTGGGAGGGCTGCGGCAGGGCCTGAGAGGTATCCGGCATCCGGATTTTGGCTCCGCTGCTGTCCTGAGCAATGGGCCTGGGCACGGGCAGCGGGTCCCCCCCGCTGACCCTAGGCAGGTCGGCGGCGGGGGCCTGAGTGGTGGCCGGATTGGGCGTTTCGGCGGGCACTTTGGCTGGGGTGGGGGCTGGGGTGGGGGTCTGCTGGGGCGAGGGCGCGACCGTTTTGGGCTGCGGGGCCGGTGCACTCACCGGGGACTGTGCCTCCGGCGGGGCTTTAGGGGTGGGGGGAGCGGGCGGGGGAGACTGCACCCTGGGGGGAGGCGGCGGCGTTTTTTGGGTCGGCGGGGTGGGGGCGACTCTGGGCGGCGTCGGCTTGTCCACTGGTTTGGGAAGCTGGGCTGTGCGGGCCGCGTTCTGTTTTTTCTGCTCCTGCTGAAGCTGCTCGGTCGGGGTAGACGGCATGTCCGGCGCGGGGGCCAGCGTAAGCACTTCCATCGGGGCGCGGGCCAGATCCTGAGCGGTGGGGGCGCGGTACACCGCAGGCGCGGGCCGCAGCAAAAACAGTCCGGCCAGCAGCGCACCGTGCAGCAGCAGGGTGGCGACCGCCGCAAGAGTACGTTCGCGCCGTTCGGGGTCGGGGGGCAGTGGGCGGCTGGGGAGGGTGGTCATGGTTGCCTCCCCGCGTTATGTCTCACGGCGCTATCTCTATGTCTCATGGTGCTACGTGTCCCCGCGCTATGTGTCATGGGGAGGCCCGGCGCGTTCCCAGCGCCAGCCGTTCGCCGCCAGACTGTTTAATCACGTCCATAACCTTGACCACGGTGCCGTAATTGCCGCGCTCATCGGCCCGCAGGCCCACCACGCCGCCGGAGATCTTGACCAGCGGCTTTAACTGAGTTTTCAGTTTGGTCAGGGTCGTTTCCTGGCCGTTCAGGTAAATCTTTCCGGTCTGGTTCACGCTGACAATCGGCAGAGCGGGCGTTTCCTGAACCGTCGTACTGGCGCGGGGTAAATCCAGCGGCAGGGCGTTTTGGCGTGCGCCCAAGCTGCTGGTCAGAAAGAAGAAAATCAGGAGCAGCAGCACGATATCCACCATTGGGGCAAAGTCGAAGTGGATGCTGTCGTCCTCGTCGCGTAGCCGCCTGCGGAGATTGGACTGCCGGGGAGCCATATCAGTCTCCAACCGGGGCAGAGGCTGGTGAGGGGTCGAAACTTAGGGCCACCTCCGGCACGCGCTGCGCGGCTGCGGGGCTAGCGCTGCGGCTCAGCCAGCTCGGTAACTCCTCGCGGACGCGCTCGGCCTGCACCATTACGCGGTCGGCTTTGGCTTTCAGGGCGTTGCGGGCCACATACGCGATGATGGCGACCATCAGGCCGCCCGCCGTGTTGACCAGCGCTTCGCTGATGCCCTGCGCCAGCTGTGCGGGCGTGGGCGCGGTGGTGTGGCTGAACACCAGAAAGCTGTTGACCATGCCGAACACCGTGCCCAGCAGCCCCAGCAGCGGCGCAATCTGGGCGCAGGTGCTCAGGGTGCTTAGCCCGGCGTAGGTGCGGGCGTCCTCGACCAGCAGCGCGGCGTTCATGCTGGCCTGCGCGGCGGCCTCGCCAAAGTGGGCGCGGCTCAGACCCGCCCGGAGCAAGCTGGCTGCCGGGGTCATCAGCCCAGCAGTGTCCACCTCGCGTAGCGCGGGTTCCGGCCCGCTTTCGGCAGTAACGGCCCGCACCCGCTCGATGAGCATGCCGCTGTCTTGGCCCAGCCGTCCCAGCGCCAGCGCACGCATGACCACCAGATAGACCACGAAAAGCGAAAGGGCCAGCAGCACCCACAGCAGCGGCCCGGCATGACGAATAAGGTCTAGGACG
Organism: Deinococcus sp.; assembly: GCF_018260405.1. Classification (GTDB taxonomy): domain Bacteria; phylum Deinococcota; class Deinococci; order Deinococcales; family Deinococcaceae; genus Deinococcus. The sequence goes on along the minus strand of NZ_JAGLBG010000088.1, from coordinate 6,499 downwards.
TTCATTGCTTTCAGGTTGCCACGCCGCAGTATGGCAAGCGTGAAAAGCCCAGCCACACGGTCACGTTGGCGCTGCTGACAGGGAGCTAGCGGGTAGAATGCGTCATCGCCCCGAGCGGCCCCGCACAGCAGATTTGGGCGCTTTCCCCGGAGACGCAGAACTGCTCTAACGAACGCAGGCAGCAGTCCGTATGATATACACCCGGCACAATCCACAGTAACCCGCTCAAGTTTCGGTTAAACTGGGCGAGTAGGCAGGAATCATTCCTAGATTCCCTAAAGGAGACACATGACCAACCAACTGGAAATCCGCAACCTGCACGCCACCGTCGGCGACAAAGAGATTCTGAAAGGCATTGATTTGATCGTGCCACATGGCGAACTGCACGCCGTGATGGGGCCAAACGGCAACGGCAAAAGTACCCTCGCCAAAGTGATTGTGGGCGACCCTGAGTACACCGTGACCCAGGGCGAAGTCCTCGTGGACGGCCAGAACATTCTGGAGATGGAACCTGACGAACGCGCCCGCCTCGGCGTCTTTCTGGCCTTCCAGTACCCCGTGGAAATCCCCGGTGTCACCATCGCCAACTTCCTTCGCCTGGCGATGCAGGCCCGTAAAGGCGAGGGCGAGGAAGTGAGTTTTGCCGAGTTTTACGGCAAATTAAAGAAGTCGCTGGACGTGCTGGAATGGGACGAAAGCATCGTGGAGCGCTACCTAAACGCGGGCTTTTCGGGCGGCGAAAAGAAGCGCAACGAGATTTTGCAGATGCTCATGCTGGAGCCGAACTACATCATCATGGATGAAACCGACAGCGGCCTGGACGTAGACGCGCTCAAGATCGTGTCTAAGGGCGTGAACAGCTTGCGCGGGCCTAACCTCGGCGGCCTGATTATCACCCATTACCAACGCCTGCTGGACTACATCGTGCCCGACAAGGTTCACATTATTGTGGACGGCAAAGTCGTGCAGACGGGCGGCGCCGAACTGGCCAAGAAACTCGACAGCGAAGGCTACGACTGGGTCAAGGAGCTGGCAACCGCTTAAGCCTGAGAGTGAAGGAGGCAGAAAATGACGGCTTATTGCCTCAAATACTTTGAGCAAAACGCTAGTCGGATTGTTAAGGAAGCGTCCGAGAGTACGGAGATGATTACTGTGACGCTCGACAATGGCGAATCAGTCGTCATCATGCCCAGTCGTAGGGCCGCTGGACTCACGGAAACGGAACTTCTGTCTGCTAACCCAGCCAACCGCCAGCATATTCTCGCTGCTATTGAGGACGACCGCCAGGGCTACATTCCTCGTAAGAGTCTTGAAGAGTTGGACACGCGGCAATCATGAATCTCAGCTTTACTGTGCGCGGTGGGGCCGACTCTCTCTGGCTGCGTGACCATGAGCCAAAGCACAAGCGCAGGCTTAGGAAATTGTTGGACGAGTGTTTGCGAACGCCGTTTGAAGGAACGGGCAAACCTGAACTGCTGAAGCGCGAATTTTCTGGTTTTTGGCCGCGTCGCATCAGCGACGAGCACCGCCTCATTGACGCGGTTGACCCTGACGCGATTACCGTTATCGTTTGCCGCTCACACTACGAATAATACGAATAAGGAGTCAACATGACCGTTAATCCCGAAGCAAGTCAAATTAACAAAGAGTACGAGTACGGCTGGAGCGACCCCGAAAAATACGCTATCAAAGCGCCCAAGGGCCTGAGCCGCGAAGTTGTAGAAATGATTTCCAAGACCAAGGACGAGCCGCAGTGGATGCTGGATTTCCGCCTCAAGGCGCTGGACATCTTCTACGCCAAGCCGATGCCCGAGTGGGGCGCTGACCTGTCGGGTCTGAACCTCGACGAGATTTACTACTACATCAAGCCTGAAGGCTTCAACTCGCGCAGCTGGGACGACGTGCCCGAAGACGTGAAGAATACCTTTGAGCGCCTTGGCATCCCCGAGGCCGAGCGTGCGGCGCTGGCAGGCGTGGGCGCGCAGTACGAGTCCGAAATGGTGTACCACAACCTCAAGGAAGAATGGGAAAAGCTGGGCGTGGTCTTCCTGTCTATTGAGGACGGCCTGAAGGAATACCCCGACCTTTTCCGCGAGCACTTCGCCACCATCGTTCCGCCCGAGGACAACAAGTTTGCGGCGATTAACTCGGCGGTGTGGTCGGGCGGCAGCTTTGTGTACATCCCCAAGGGCGTGAAGGTGGATATTCCCCTGCAAACCTACTTCCGCATCAATGCCGAGAGCAGCGGGCAGTTTGAGCGTACCCTGATCATTGTGGACGAAGGCGCACAGGCTCACTACATTGAAGGCTGCACTGCGCCTGCCTACAGCTCCGACTCCTTTCACTCGGGCGTGATTGAAATTGTCGTAAAAGAAGGCGCACGCTTCCGCTACTCCACCATTCAGAACTGGAGCCACAACGTCTACAACCTCGTGACGCAGCGGGCCGCCGTATACGGCAACGGCGTGATGGAATGGGTGGACGGCAACCTGGGCAGCAAGGTCACCATGAAGTACCCTGCCTGCTACCTGCTGGAAGAAGGCGCACGCGGCGAAGTGCTGAGCATCGCCATGGCCGGGCGCGGGCAGCACCAGGACGCAGGCGCGAAGATTGTCCACTTTGCCCCGCACACCAGCGGTACGATTGTCTCCAAGTCTATTAGTAAAGATTCGGGCCGCAGCTCTTACCGTGGTCTGGTCAAGATTTACGAAGGCGCGAAGGGCAGCAAAACCAACGTAGAATGTGACGCCCTGCTGCTAGATGATGAAGCCCGCACCGACACCTACCCTTACATTGAGATTGAAGAAAAAGATGCCCGCGTGGGCCACGAAGCCACCGTGAGCAAAATCAATGACGAGCAGATTCTGTATCTGCAAAGCCGGGGCCTGAGCGAAGACGCGGCGGCTGGCCTGATTGTGCGCGGTTTTATTGAGCCGATTGCCAAGGAACTGCCGCTGGAATACGCGGTGGAACTGAACAGGTTGATTGAGTTGGAAATGGAAGGCAGCGTCGGGTAAACGCCGTTACTTTTGGGTGACGACGTGGGGACTGGGAAAGGGTAGAAAGAGCCATGCTAGCTATAAAAGCCATTCTTAGATTTACAACTGCATTTTTTCTACTGCTGGGGCTAATGTTTTGGCTTTGGCTTACTTCTGCCAGTGTGAATGGCTGGCAAACATGGTTGTTTCGTGCGGGACATAAGATAGCCTATGTGCAAGATGAGGATGCGGGTTCACGCATAGTTGCCTTTGTGTTGCGTCCCCATGAAGATGTAACATACGCCGTTAAGTCCTGTATCCATTCATTTGACAAGATGCTTTTGCAAGATGGCACTTTTGTCCACTGCGTTGCTTACGGTTCTGTAAATGATGCTGAGCTTTCAAAGGCAAACCCCCAGCTTGTTTGCGAAACGGGCCGTGCCATTCAAATGCCTTATGGCACTGCTACAAACGCTGAGATTCTAATCAATCACGGTGAGAGATGTGGTGAGCAGCCAAACTATCTGCCTCAATATGTCCGTGACTATACCAACAAAACAAAGCAGATTTAGCCCAAGCTTAAGCCTCTGCGCTTTGGGGATGGGGCAGGAAAGGAGGGTGAAACGCAATGACCGCATCGAAGGAACTTCACGAGCGCATTGACCGTTTGCCTTCCGAATCTCTGGAAAGGATAGCGGCGGCAGTTGCCAAAGAGGAGCAGGTTCAGCGGCACTTGGAAGCGCTACGGGCTTTTCAAGCCGACTGGACACCAGAGGAGCAAGCCGCGTGGGATGAAGGCACCAAGCGCCGCCCGTTTCGCACGGTGCCCCTAGAGGAACAAGGCTGAATGCTGGCGCTGGATACCAACATCCTGATTGCCATGCAAAAGCGTGAGCCTGAAGCCGATAGCCGCTACGTCGCGGCACTGGCAGCGGGTGAAGTTCTGGCTGTTCCTTCCGTTGTTCGCTACGAAGCGCGACGCAGTTTGCTTGCCCCGCTCTACTCGCGCCGTCTACATGTGTTGGATAATTTGTTGACGTTTTTACCTTCTCTAGATTTTGACCAGCAAGCCGCCGATATTGCCGCCAGCATCTACCATCAACTCCGCAGTACAGGGCAGCTCATTGACGAGGCCGACATGATGATTGCCACAACCGCTGTGCGATACAACGCCACTTTAGTCACTCGTAATACCAGCCATTTTCAGCGCATTCAGGGCCTGGGTTTGCTGGATTGGCTTTAAGGAGAACCTATGACCAAATTCACCGAACAAATTACCCAAGCGGGCGGCCCGGAGTGGCTGACCACCAAGCGTCAGCAGGGGCTTGACCTGTTCACGTCGCTGGAAGTGCCCAGCGAGGGCGTGGAAGCCTGGAAATACACCCGCGTAGACGTGGATTTTGACCAGTTGCAACCCCACCCCAAGCGCGAGAGCATCAGCGACAAGGCCAAGCTGCCTACCAGCGTACAAAAGCGCCTGGAAAGTACCGACGCGGGCGCGTTCCTGGTGCTGGATGGGCCGGACGTGGTCTACCGCACCGAGTTGCCCGCCGAACTGCGCGAGAAGGGCGTGATTTTCACTGACCTGAAAACCGCCGTGGAGCAGCACCCAGGCAAGGTGCAGCAGTACCTCTACTCTGTAGTGCCCGCTGAAGTCCCCGACGATACCACCATCGCGGCCCCCGGCACCACGCCCAGCAAGTCGCCCGACCCCAGCGAAGGCAAGTTTTCGGCGCTGGCGGCGGCGCTGTGGACCAATGGTGCGTTTGTGTATGTGCCACGCGGCGTAGAAGTGGAATTGCCTCTGGGCTCCTTCCGCGTAATGAGCGAGGCGGGCACCTACACCGCCACCCGCACGCTGGTCGTGTGCGAGGAAAACGCGCAGGTGACCTTTATTGACGAGCAGGACAGCGAAGACCTGCCCGGCACCTACGCCATCGGCGCGGTGGAACTGGTGGTCAAGTCGGGCGCACGCCTGCGCTACGTGTCCATCCAGAACTGGGGCAAGGGCGTGACCCACATCCAGCGGCAGCGCGGCGACGTGGAGCGCGACGGCACGCTGAACAGCCTCGTGGTCACCATGGGCGGGACGCTGAGCCGCACCGAAATGCAGAGCTACCTGCGCGGCGAAGGCTCTGATTCCGAGATGCTGGCCCTGTATTTTGCCAGCGAAGACCAGCACTTTGACCACTACACCTTGCAACACCACGCGGCGGCGCACGCGCACAGCGACCTGCTGTACAAAGGCGTGAACAGTGACGAAAGCGTGGGCGTCTTCAGCGGCATGATCAAGGTAGACCTGAACGCCCAGAAAACTGACGCCTACCAGAAGCACCGCACGCTGATGTTGAGCAGCGAAGCCCGCAATTTCAGTGTGCCGCAACTGGAAATCAACGCCAACGACGTGCGTTGCAGCCACGGCAGCACCACTGGCCCCGTGGATCAGGAAGCCCTGTTTTTCCTGCGCTCACGGGGCATCAGCAAGGAACAGGCCGAGAAGATGCTGGTGACGGCCTTCCTGGAAGACGTGCTGAGCCGCCTGCCCCTTCAGAGCGTCGTGAAGTACATCGAAGGGATTATTGCGCAGAAGGTCGGGGCCGCTTAAGCCTGAGCCTTTTTTTCGTCGTCGGTCAGCCTTCTTAAGGGGCTGGCCGCTTTTAGTGAATTTTGCGAAAAGAGCAGGATGTGGAATGAAGGGGGCGGCAGTGTTGTTCCGACGTGCCCATCATTCGGAGAACTGCTCTAAGTTGGGCCACTAGTCATCAGTGAGCCGATACACTTAAAGCTATGACCTGCTTGCGTTCGGTGCTGCTTTTCACCGTGGTGGGGGCTTGTTTTTGGCTGGGGCTGGGCAACCTTGTGGCGCTGGCTGGGGCGAAGGCGGGCGGGAGGGTACAGACAATGGCACAGGTTTTACGCTTTGAGCAGTGGCTAAATCCGGCCACGGGTGAAACGGTCAGGCTGCGCTACGACGGACAAAAGACCACGCTGGAGCGCGGCGGCAAGGTGCAGGCAGTTACGGCGACTCCCTTTGACGAGGCGGCGGCGCGGGCACAGATGCACGCAGCCCAGGACTTTATGACCCGCTGGGACGTGCTGCGCCTCTTGTCCTGGCGTCAACAGTGGCTGTCCTGGCGTTACAAATCGTTGGCCGAGGCCAAAGCCGGGTTTGTAGCGGCGGGCTTTCCAGCGAAGCTCTGGGACGACATGAACACGTTCAGCCGGGCCATCGGGTGGCCCACCCCGGAAGATGGTTTGGATGCGCTGGGCACGTTTGCAAGCGCGGGAACTCTGTCCGGTGACGGGACTTTGAGCGTTTCGGTGGGCGACCAGAAAACGGTGATCCGTTCTAGTGACCCACAGTGGAAAGACAACCTGCTGGTCAATCCCACGCCGCAGATTCAAGCCCTTTACGCTGCCCTAAACGCTTTCCCGACTTCGGACATTAGAGGCTGTCTGAGGCCCATATCGTCGGAGTATCCATGCTGCCCTCTTCATCAGGCGCACAATCGCTGGAGCAG
>NZ_JAGLBG010000087.1 GCF_018260405.1 Deinococcus sp. | reverse complement strand
GGCGCAATCAGACCCGTAGCGAGGTATTTGAATGGATTGAGGTGTTCTACAACCGTCAGCGCCGTCACTCAGCGTTAGGCTACCGGTCCCCGGTGGCCTTCGAGGAGCAAGCCCTCAACCTGAACTAACCCTCCACAAAACCCTTGACATTTCAAGGAGTGTTTGCGCACATCACTTTCTAGCCCTCTCCCCTTTACTTTCCATTGAGATAAAAGTCTGGAGTGGAATCTCTTTCGACACGTCCGGGGATAAGCCCAGGACGCTCCCATTTCAGTGGTGTCGGGCATAGTTCCAGCCAACTACCGATCCGGCGGCAGCTGGCCCTATAAGTCTGCCTCTAGCTGCTCAGCCAGCCACGCCCCAGTGCGTCGGCCAGCAACCCCACCACTACCCACTCCAGTTCACTATTCGGTGCGAGCACTAGCGCAACGGACATCTCCGGATTCAGGACGTAATAGCCCGTTTTAACCCGCTGCCACAGCTGCCGCGCGGGGACGTAAGTGCTGTCCACCTCGGAGCGGGCCATCACATGGTTGAAGTAGGGCCGCTTGCGCCGCTGCTCGCGCAACACGTTTTTGGGGTAGTGTTCCAGATTGAGACGCAGTGAGTTGACGAAAAAGCCGCTCTCACGCTCATGAAAGTCACGGGGCGTAAGCATCGGGTGCCTCAGACGTGACGTGTAGGTGGGCAGTTGCGCCAGCATCACGCTTAGGAAATAGAACTCCGCGCCGCTCTCCTGGAGCCTGACCAGCCGCCCGCCGACCTGCACATCCAAATGCGTGGGCTTTAGCCTGTCCCACAGCGGGCCCAGCTTGGTTCTGGCGTAGTCCTCATCAGTCATCGCCCGCCAGAGCGCCAGCATGTGCGGGGTGCGCCCGTGCACGTCGGTCTGCCCAATGTCCGCGCCGCGTTCCAGCAGGGCGTCCACCAGTTCCAGATTGCCGCTGAGGGTCGCCAGCATCAGCGGGGTCAGGTTCTCCTGGGTGCGGAAATCCACGCCGTAACGCTCGGTATCGGCCAGAATCGCCCGCAGGTTACCGGTCTCGTAGGGCTTGCGGTACTTATCCACAATGGCCTGACGCTGGATACGGCGGTCTTTTTCATTGTTCCGCAGGAAAGACTGTGCGGGCCGGATTTTCAACGCAGCGAGTTCTTCCAGCAGGTGGTCGTCCAGCGTCAGCAGCGCGTAGTCGGTCAGTTCGCGGGCCTTTTTCACGTCGCCTGCGTGCTGCCGCGCCTCGCCCTGCATCCTCGCCAGTACCTGCGGCGTCCAGACTTCCCACGGCACGGGCTTTTGCTGCAAAATCCGGCGGCGAATATCGCGGGCCTGCTCTTTTTTGCCCTGGAGTTCCAGCTTGCGGGCCTCGCGCTCCCAGTCATCGCGGCTAGCCTTTTTAACCCGCAGCTGCTCGGCCTCGTTGCCCAGTTCCACGCCCAGCAGCGGCAACAGCGGGTGACGGATGTCGTTTTCCACCAGAATCACGCGCTTCACGGCGCGGGTCACGGCAACATAGAGCGCGTTCACATAGAATTTGTAGATTTCCAGCGATTTGTCGGCCTTGTCTTTGGCGCGGCGGTAGACCAGTTCCTCGCCCTTCAGGTCGTCTCGGCTGACCCCGTCGGCAATCTCGGCGTAGGTCTGCCGCGCTCCCGAAATAAAGTTGTGCAGGATGATATTGGGATATTCCAGCCCTTTGGCCTCGTGCACACTGAAGACCAGGGGCGTGCCAAAGGCCTCACGGGCGGCGGGCTTGTCCTCGTCGCGCAGCACCAGCACGGCGTACTGCGTGGAGTCGCGCGTCTGGTCGTCGAGGTGCTTTTTGACCTGCTTGCTGTCGGGCAAAAAGGTGACCGAGCCGCGTTCGCTGGCGACGGCCCGCACCAAAAAATTGCTCTCGCGGTCTACGCTGCCAAAGCGGGCGTGCTTGACCTTCAGAATGTCGTTGGCGACCCGCGCAACCTGACTGGAATTGCGGAAATTGGCCTGCAACACGCTGATTTTCTGCCGCTCGGCCAGTTCGGGGTCTTTGTACAGCAGTGACTTGACGGCGGCCCACGAGAAAAAGTTGGGGTGGACAATCTGGTTACTGTCGCCGCACAGCAGGAATTGCCCCGGTGTCTTGAGGGTGTGCAAAATCAGCGCCAATTGCGCCGCCGTGAGATCCTGAACCTCGTCCACCACGACGAAATCATAGGTGGGCTGGGCCTCGGTACGGTAGCTGGCGGCCAGTAGACTGGAATCGTAGAGGCCGGACTCGCCCAGCCAGTTCAGGTACTTGGCAAAGAGGTCGTACACGCCCCCTCTGGTTTCGGCTCCGTAAATGCTCTGGCGAATGCCCAGGCTCAGGTACTCCTCGCGGCTCAGTGCTCCGGCGGGCGAACTGCTCAGCACGCCCCGGAATTCCTCGAAGAGCTGGTGCGCGTCGTTGCCCTTCAGGCCCGGCTGGCGCGTGACCCAGCCGCGAAAATCTTCAAACGTGACCTCGTGCCCTTGCGGTACCCGGATGGTGCGTAAAAAGTCCGCGAAGCTCAGAAAACTGACCTCCTGCGCCTCGTTTTCAAAGCCGTGGGCGCTGTAGAGTTCGCTGGCACTCTGCGCCAGAAACTTGGACAGCGTGACATACAGCACCTGTCCCGGCATCTCGCGCAGCTTTTGCAACGTCAGCGCGGTCTTGCCGCTACCCGCCGACCCCACCAGAATCACTGGGGCGGGCGTGCGGTACACCGCGTCCTGGGTATCGTCGAACGAAATCACCTTGTCCAGCAGATGAAATTCGCTGCGGCTGGGGTGGATATAATGCACCTTCTGCGCCTCGCTGTTGACGGCGGCCACATTGAAGTCGGGTAGCTTGGCCTCGTCAATGGCGGCTCCGCGAAGAAAACGCGACTTCTCGTAAGCGTGCTGGTGAATGATTTCCAGCGCCAGGCATACGGTTTCGGGCGGCTGTCCCTCCGCCTCATGGCGCACGAAGGTTAGCAGCACACGGTTGGTGTCATCCAGCTTGGCGCGGTAATAGGGCCACTGCGCGAGTTTTTTGATATCGGGCGTCCTGAAATCATCCCGCTCGACCGCTTCTTGCACCCTTTTCAGCTTGGGCTTCAGCTTGCCGGTGTCCAGATCGCGGTAAGAGAGGAAGCGCACAAAGAAAAAATATCATGTGACCTTACGGCCTGATGAAAGAGCTGAGTATGCAGGCTTTTATCTCAGGCTCATAGTGGATTCCGGGGAGCTGAGGTGAGCAATAGAGGCAGGAGTGGGCCAAGAAGAGACTGACCGCGTCGGCGCGGATTGTGCATGGCCTGGAAGAATCCAAGATAGAGCGGTCACCATCGGTGCGAGATTCCCCGGTGTGGGCGCAGCCATGAGCGGAGTAAGCTCCATATACCTTCAATGGTGTTGACATGAACCTCGTTGGTTCCGTCTCCATCATCGTCGCGGGCATACTCACCGTCACCGTGAATCACGGTGACGTGTCGATAACTCCACTCCGTCACTCGGTTATAGATAGAGTATTCATCGGTGTTGACCAGACTGAAGAACCCTGCACTAAAGTGCAGGGTTCTTCAGTTCTGGATCGTGGGTACGACACGCGGGCGTGTCGTGCATTGGCTGAGATGGAAGGGCTGGTGGCCCATATTCCAAAGAGGGCATCGCCTTCTGACGCGATGGGACAAGCAGCAGGAGCTCTATCTGGGGTTCGTCGAACTGGCGGCCTGCCTCGTCATCTGGCGCAAATTAGCTCCTGTCGCTCCCATCCGTGCATTTCCCGGATAGGCGTTTAGAACGCAAAGCAGGAGCAGCCCAGCGCCCCCCAGAAGGCCGTCTTATCCTGATCGCGCACAGGAACGTCCTTGCTCCAGGCATGGTCATGGCCGTGCATGCCGCAGGCGCTGGAGCAACCGCACAGAGCCGTATTGTTCTGGAGTGGCTCATTTGACGGCGCATTGCGGTTCTCGGAGGGTCGCCAATGCCCACCGTAGCGCTTGACAGGCGACCAGTCGGGAGAGGCGGGGGGAAGTGGGGGGTCGTCGCTTGTGAATTCGGCAGCGGCGTAGACGATGCGTCCATCAACAATCGTCAGAACCGATTCGATCCACTGAATGTCGTCACCGTCCACTTCAAAGTAATCGTCCGACAGCACAGCGATGTCAGCAAGCTCGCCTACCGACAGCGCCCCCTTCTTACTCTGCTCGCCTGAAAACCACGCCGAGCCTTTGGTGTACAGGCGCAGCGCCGTGGTGCGGTCAAGGGTGTTGTTCTCATCGTATAGCGTCATGCCGCCCACTGTCTTGCCGGTGGTCAGCCAGCGCAGGCATACCCAGGGGTTGTAGGAAGCCACGCGGGTTGCGTCCGTGCCCGCACCAACAGGCAAGCCCATTTCCAACATTTTCTTGATGCGCGGTGTTTGTTTGGCTTCTTCTGCGCCGTAGCGTTCCACAAAGACCTCACCCTGAAAGGCCATGCGGTGCTGCACGGCAATGCCTGCGCCCAGCGCCTGAATACGCTCTAGGGTGCGCTCGCTTACTGTTTCGGCATGGTCAAAGATGATGCGGTTGGGCAGCGGCTGCTTTTGGGCCACCCGTTCAAAGACATTCAGAAAGCGGCTGACGCTCTCGTCGTAAGTCCCGTGGATGCGAAACGGCCACTTCTTCTCGGCCAGCACTTCCACGATGGCCTCCAGCTCTTTTTCCATCTTTTCGGGCAGTTCAGGGCGCGGATAATAGAAATTTTCAAAGTCACCTGCGGCCCAGGTCAGGTTTTCACCTGCGCCATTCATCAGGTAAAAAGCGTCGCCGTCGCCTGGAAAGGTCATGTCCGTCCACTTCTTGTAGTCGTCCAGTTCCTCGCCCGCCTTCTGTGCAAACAGGTTGTAAGCGATGCGGACATTCAGGTGGCCGTCGTCGTGCAGCTTTTTGACCACTTCGTAGTCGTCCGGGTAGTTCTGCCCGCCGCCGCCCGCGTCAATCGCCGAAGTCAGGCCCAGGCGGTTAAGTTCGCGCATGAAGTGCCGGGTAGAGTTGATCTGGTCTTCCAGGGGCAGTTTGGGCGTTTTGCCCAGTGTGGAATACAGAATAGACGCCGAGGGGGTCGCCAGCAGCAGGCCCGTGGGATTGCCCTGGCTGTCGCGCTCGAATTTGCCGCCTGGGGGGTCGGGGGTCTCTTTGTCGAAGCCCAGAGCTTCCAGCGCGGCGCGGTTAAGTTGCGCGTGGGCGTACAGGTGCAGCAAAAAGACGGGGGTGTCGGGCGCGGCCTTGTTCAGTTCGTCCAGCGTGGGCATCCGCCGCTCGGCAAACTGAAACTCTGTCCAGCCGCCAATCACGCGCACCCATTGCGGCGCGGGCGTGTGCTCGGCCTGGTCGCGTAGCAGCTCGAGCGCCTCGTGCAACGTTGGCACGCCTTCCCAGCGCAGCTCCTGGTTGTAACTCAGTCCCCCGCGAATAATGTGCAGGTGGCTGTCGTTCAGCCCAGGAATGGCGCGGCGGCCCCTGAGGTCAATGATGCGCGTCTTTTCACCGGCCAGCCGCAGCACTTCATTGTCGTCGCCAATCGCCATGACCTTGCCATCCTGAATCGCCAGTGCGCTGACTTCGGGGCGTTTGCTGTCGAGCGTGGTGATTTTGCCGTTTCTCAAAATCATCTGTACGTTTTCCATATTGCTCCTCCGTGTGAGTAGAGAACCTGACCGGTGAAAGGTGAGGCGCACATCTATCGATCGCCCCCACTGCTCTTACACTTTTTCCTCCTCCCCGACTGCAAACAGCGCGGCTGTCAACCCGACACACAGCGCCGTTGCCAGAATGGTCGCCACCAACCCAGCCGAGTAGTAAATGAGTGCCCCAGTCACCGCGCCGACCACCAGCAGCAGCACCGAGAACAGGCGCACACCCAGCTTATCCGTCTTGCCGCGTCCCAGGTCAGCGGCCATGCCCGCCAGCGTTAGGGTCATGACGGTAGTTTTCATATCATCCAGAGCAGATTTTTTGATAGAAACCGTATTTTGCAGGCCCATGGCCACACCAAGCAAAATCAGCATCAGCCAACGGCCCCAGCTGTCGCTTTCCCCGGCCTTTGTCAGCCACGCCAGACCCGCGCCCAGCAGGATAAAAACAGTTTGAATCCCCAGTGCAAGGCCCGCTTTCCTGGCGGTGAGTTTGTCCCGGATAAGGCGTCCGGCCACAAAAGCCCCCAGCAGGAACCCGAAAATGGCTGCCAGCGAAGAGGGCACCGAATAGTCGGATGAGCCGCCCAACGAGAAACCCAGAAAAACAAGGTTGCCAGTCATGTTGGCCGCAAAAACGCTGCTCCCAAGCACCGTAGCCGCATCTATCAGACCGGTGCTCACGGTAAGCAGCGATAGTGCAGCCAGCATGAGGCGAGAGTTATCTTTCATGGTTTCTCCAATTCTAGAAAAGGCCCCAAGTCACGGAATAGAACTGGGGCGCGGCAGACTCGAAAGAAGCTTTATTCCTTGGCTTTGGCGGGAAAGTTCTCGACGTAGAAGACGCCTATGCCGTAAGCGCCAGCGTGTTGTTTCAGAACTTTCATCACAGCGTCGTAGGTTTCTTGACGTGCCCAGTCGCGTTGCAGTTCCAGCAGCACCTGCATCCAGGTCACCATCACGGCTCCGGCGTCACGCATACGCGAAATGGCCATGTTATGCACTTCAGTACTCACGCCGCCCGATGCGTCGGTCACCACATACACTTCGTAGCCCTGCTCCAATGCCGAAAGGGTAGGCAGCAGCGCACAGACTTCCGTCCAGAGGCCCGCCAGGACAATCTTTTTGCGGCCACTGGCTTTGATGGCCTCCACCACGCGCTCATCTTCCCAGGCGTTGACGGTCGTGCGGTCAATGGGCGTCTTGTCGGGAAACACCTGCTGAATCTGCGAAACAAGCGGCCCGGAGAAGGTCTCAGCGGCAACCGTGGTCAGCACCGTGGGGATATCCCAAATCTTGGCCGTTTTCGCCATACCCTCGGCGGCATTCAGAACCATTTGATGGTCGGCGTTCTGCACGCCGAAGAACATCTGCGGCTGATGGTCAATGAGCAGGAAAACGGTGTTGTCGGGAGTCAGAAGCTTTTCGCTAGGTGCGGCCTTCACGTTTTTGGGGAAATTGTCAAACATGGTTTCTCCTTCTTAACTTGAATGAAATAGGCCTTAACTGAGCGGAGCTAAGGAGCTGCCGGGTGCAGAGTGGATCATGATGCACCTCTACCCCGAACGGACGTGTAAAGCTGCGAAGCAGAGCGAATAGGTAACGGTGAAAATAATGCGGGTTTGGGCGATGTTCCCAAACCCGCGTCACTGTCGCTGGAAGCTTCTTTAGCCTTTGAGTTTGCCGGTCAGTTGAACCTGACGCTCGGCCTGATGACGGATGCTGGTCTTGTCGGTGTCGCTCAGGGCTTCACCGTTGGCGGTCACGCTTGCGCCGTAGGGGTTGCCGCCCGAGGCGAAGATGCCGGGGTGGGTGTAGCCGGGAGGGGTCAGAATGGCTCCCCAGTGCATCGCGGTGATATACAGGGTTTGCAGGGTGGTTTCCTGGCCGCCGTTGACGTTCTGGGCGCTGGTCATGGCGCTAAAAGTCTTATTGGCGAGCTTGCCGCTGGCCCACAGGCCGCCCAGCGTGTCAATAAAGGCGCGCATCTGGCTGGCCGTGCCACCAAAGCGGGTGGGGCTGCTGAGGATGTAGCCATCGGCCCATTCCATGTCGGCGGGGGTGGCCACGGGAATGTCCTGCATGGCCTCCAGGTTGGCTTTCCAGGCGTCCTGACCGTTCACGACGGCTTCAGGGGCGGTTTCGGCCACGCGCACCAGGCGCACTTCTGCGCCAGCTTCACGGGCGGCGTCGGCGGCTTCGCGGGCCATGGCGAGACCCGTTCCGTAGGTGGAATAAAAAACGACGGCGATCTTTACAGTGTTCTGAGTCATAGAGTTCTCCTTAGAGGGCCTGGGCAGTACCACCCCCGTCATGCAGAGTCACTAAATCACTTAAATATTTAACTGTCAAGTAGGGATTAACGCTCAGAACACTCATAAACCGTCCACCTTTGGTTCACGAAGAACCGGTGGTAGGTGCTGGTAGGGGAAGTGAAGCCGCGCTCCCAAGAACTTCTCATACGGACTGCCGTCTGTTTCATTGACCACCCGGAAGCCGTTTCTTTTCGGCTCGGGCTGAGAGGTTTTGCAAACCATTCAACCGGGGTCAGTAAAAATTGGGCACAAAGACCGCTGAGCGGTAATGCTGGCTAAGCCGCAGCTGGAGCGGTGCGGCGCTAAAGGCGCTCAGCGCGGCCTGGTCATCTTTCAGCCAGCCGTCCAGCCAGGCTGCTATCAGTCGACCCTGCCACTCCAGTTGCGCGGCACTGCCCCGGCGGTCGGTAAAGGTCAGGTGGTCATATCCGGCTGGCACCAGTTCCACGCTGGCGACGCCGTGCGCCTGCCACCATTGCCAGCCGCTGAGTTTGACCTCAGCGGTGGCGATTCCGGTGGCTGTGCAGGGGCCATCTTTAGCAAAACCCAGTGCCGGAACACGTGGCGTTACCTCGCCCGCGGGCTTTTTCTCGCAGGAGCGGACCGCCGAGCGCCCAGCCCAGCAGCCTGGTCATGTCTGCCCGCAGAATCAGACCCTCAGTGGTCACCCTAACCAGGTACGCGGCAACGAGGACTGCCTCTCTCTCAATATCTACGCGTCACACACGGCCCAGAACCTACCGGTGATGATCTGGCTTCACGGTGGCAGCTTTGAAACTGGCGCAGGCAGCGACTATGACCCGAGTCCGCTGGCGCGTGAGCAACATGTGATCGTAGTGACCATCAATTACCGTCTGGGCGCACTGGGCTTTCTGGCGCTTCCCACTCTGACACAAGGCGGCTCGGCGGGAAATTACGGCCTGCTCGACCAGCAACTGGCTCTGCAATGGGTGCGTGATAACATCGCGGCCTTTGGCGGAGATGCCCACAATATTACGGTTTTTGGCGAGTCGGCGGGCGGAATGAGTATCTGCGACCAACTGGTTATGCCAGGAGCGCAGGGCCTTTTTGATAAGGCCATCATAGAAAGCGGCCCCTGCACATCGGCTGGGGTCACGGTATCCCGCCAGGAGGCCTTCAATCAGAGCGCGGCTGCCATCAAAACACTGGGTTGTGACCCGAATGACGTGGCCTGCCTGCGCCAGCTGCCCGCCGAGAAACTGGCGCTGACCCGTCCGCCCAAATCTGGCACGGTTCCCTTTGCGCCGCTGTACGGAGATCCAACCCTGCCGCAAGCTCCCGCCCAGGCGCTCACTACGGCTCAGGCGCTGAAAGTACCGCTGCTGATCGGCAGCAACCTGGATGAAGCGCGGGTCTTTGCGGCGTTCATCGTGAAGCCGGAACGCGACCTGAATCTGTGGGAGTATCTGGGCGGCAGCTACCTGCTGAATAAAGGTCATCTGCTGGCATCCCTGTTTCACTACACGGCAGCTGCGTACGGTACTCGCACCCTGGCCCTGGCCGCCGCCAGCACCGACCAGGCCTTCGCCTGTCCCACCAGTGACCTTGCCCGCAGCCGTAGCCACGCTGTACCGGTCTACGCCTACGAATTCCGTGACCGCAGCGTGCCTGTCCGGGCGTCCCCGACCCCAGGTCTGCCTTCTCTGGGCGCGTTTCACTCGGTAGAAATCCCGTTCGTGTTGGGAACCTCCAACGAGCTGGTGAATCTGGACGCCTTTACGCCCCAGCAGCTCGATCTGGGACGCACCATGCGAGCTTACTGGGCTAATTTTGCCCGCACCGGCGATCCTAACGGCGCAGGGCTGGCCGTTTGGAACCCACTGAATGCCGATGGAAGTGGCGTGCAGGAATTGCGCCCCGAGCGGATCGGGCCAGTCACTGATTTCCGCAGCTTTCATCAGTGTGATGCCATTTGGAAATGAACAGGCTTTTATCCTGGCGGCCTGCTCTCTAGGGTACAAAAGTAGCGAGAAGGTACCTGAACCTCGTCCTAGCGGGCTTTTTGCCCCAGGCCAGATTCCCAATGGCTTTCCTGAGGGTATCCAATCCCCGACGGAACAAGCTTTTGGGCGCATAGCCATGCTTAAGCGGCTTAGAGGCTGTCTGAGGCCCTAACCATGGGAAATGTTTTAGGCTTTAACGGTGGAACGCGCAGCTTACCCTAGCGA
>NZ_JAGLBG010000086.1 GCF_018260405.1 Deinococcus sp. | reverse complement strand
AAGACTAGGAATATCTACCTTCTGAGACGAGGAATCATTCACCCATTCACATTAAGCTGACTTTGCGGTTGCCCTGACCAGCAGCCCCTTTTTATGCAAACCGCTCTAGCGGAGCGCTAGGGTAGGAACGGTGGCCCAATTCCCAGTGGCCTGCCCCCAAGTTGCCTGCTCCCAATGGCTCGACACCCAATGGCCCACTATCAGTGGCCCGCCAGGAGGCCCATGCTCGACATTCAGAACCTGACCAAACGCTACGGCGACTTCACGGCCCTGCGCGGCGTTTCCTTTTCGGCGCGGGGCGGCGAGATCTTCGGGCTGCTCGGCCCCAACGGTGCGGGCAAGACCACACTGCTGCGAACGCTGGCGACCCTGCTCAGGCCAACCTCGGGCACGGCGCTGGTCGGCGGCCTGGACGTGCAGCGTGAACCCGAAGCCGTGCGGCGGCGGCTGGGCGTGGTCAACGGCGGCATGGGGCTGCCCGCACGCCTCACCGGGCGCGAAGTGTTGCGCTCGTTCGCGGGCTTCTATGACCTGCCGCCGGAAAGAACCGAGCAGCGCATCGCCGAACTCGATCAACTGCTAGAACTCGGGCGCACGCTGGACACGCGCACGGGTGACTACAGCACCGGCATGAAGCAGAAGGTGGTCATCGCCCGCGCTGTTATTCACAGTCCGGCGGTGCTTGTTCTGGATGAGGCGGCCAGCGGCCTGGACATCTTCGCGCGGCGCACGCTGCTGGATTTTGTGAACAGTTCGCGTGCCCCGAACAGACTGACGCTGTACTCGACCCACGTTATGAGTGAGGCCGAGGAGGTCTGTGACCGCGTGGCGATTTTGCACGGTGGCCAGTTAATTGCGCTGGACACCATCCCGGCCATTCTGGAGCGCACCGGGCAGCGCACGCTGGAACGGGCCTTTTTTGAACTGATCCGGGGAGCCGATGCGCGGGCAAGCTGAGCGGCCTTCCGAGACGCTGCGCCCGCGCATGGTGTGGCGCGTGGCCCGGCGTGACCTGCTTGCCACGGTACGCGACCGCCGCACACTGACCAGCACGATCTTGGTGCCGCTGCTGATTATTCCGCTGCTGACCATGGGTATGCCGCTGCTGATGGGCGGGCTGCTTGGGCAGCAGGCCAGCGCCCGGCAAAAGGTCGGCGTGGTCGGGGCACTCCCGGCCAGTCTGACCCAGGCCCTCACCCGCGACGAGCCACAGGCCAGAGGCCAGAGCGCCCGCAGCGGGGTCGAACTGGTGCCGGTCGGCGACCCCATGAAAGCTGTGCAGAGCGGGCAGGTAGACGCCGTGGTGGTCGCCGCCTCTCCCCCACCCACCCGCGCGGGCAACGGTCAGGGCGAACTCAGGGTGTATGCCAAGCTGGGCAACTACAAGACGCAGGCGGGCGCGTTCGGCAAGATTCAGGACACGGTGGACGCCTACAACCACGCGCTGACGCTGAGCCGCCTGAAATCGCTGGGGCTGGGCGAAAACGTCCTGACCCCGCTCAGGCTGACGCCAGTCGACGCCAGTCTGCCGCAGGAGCAAAAGAGCGGGCAACTCGCCTTCCTGATTCCCATGCTGATGCTGCAATTTATTTTGTCTGGCGCGATGGCTACGGCGCTCGACGGCACGGCGGGCGAGAAGGAACGCGGCACGCTGGAAAGCCTGCTGGTCTCGCCCGTGCGCCGCAGCGAGGTGGTGGCCGGAAAACTTCTCGCCACGACCCTGACGGCCCTCATCACTGCCGGGTTCAGTCTGCTGGGCTTTTTGCTGGCGGGGCTGGCCTCGGCGGGGCTATCACACGGCGCAGGCGGCGCGGCGGCGCAGGCCCTCGGCGGGCAATTGACCCTGACGCCCACGACCTTTCTGGCCCTGCTCCTGATGGTTCTAAGCGCCGCACTGCTTATCAGTGGCCTGCTGATCGCGCTGAGCATCTATGCCCGCAGTTACAAGGAGGCCCAGACCTACGTGACCCCGCTGAGCCTGCTCATCGTTTTTCCGGCAGTGGCGCTACAATTCGCGGATTTCCTGAAGCTGAGCGACGCTGTGTACCTTACCCCGCTGTTCGGCAGCATGATCGGCATTCTGGATACGGTCAAAGGCTCGATTACCGTGGGCCACACGCTGAGCGCAGTGGCGGGCAACCTGCTCGGGGCACTACTGTGCGGCTGGTTAGCGCTGAAAAGCTTCGGGCGCGAGGAAGTCATTTTTAGGAATTAGAGCATTTTGCAAAAAGATGGTGCTCTGTTGACCATCTTTTTGCCGAGTGCAACGAGTAAGAAACAAAGAGCAGGACGTAGAATGAAGGGGGCGGCGGTGTTGTTCCGACGTGCCCATCATTCGCACAACTGCTCTAATCAGTAGACCTCTTGCGAAAGTGGGGGTTGAGCCGCCCCGAATCCCCTCTTTCGCCCAGCAGGGCGAGTACAAGGAAAGCGGATTCTACGCGTGGATTTAGCCACCTCGCGTATTGGCGGGTGGTCAACGAAACACACGGCAGTCCGTATCACAACAAACCTGACAAAAGTGGCCGCCTCTAACAGGAAGCGGCCCACTTAGGTTTCATCCCGCTTAGCTGGGCTTGGTTTCGTCCGGCATGACCACATGCTGGCTGGCCAGCGCCGCTTTGCCTGTTTCGTCGGGGCGGGTCGCCAGCGGATCGATGGCCGGAGGCTCCTTGCTTACGCTGTCGAGCAGAATATCCAACACCTTGCCCTGCTGGGCGGCACTAATGGCCTTGTTGGTCACGATTTCGCCAATGTTCAGGATAATGCTGTCGTCGGGCGCAAGAATCACGCGGGTCACGGGGCGGCCCAGCGCATCGCGCACCCGCTGCTCGCGGTCAGCCTGATCGCGGCTGTTCAGGGCGGCTTCAGTTTCCTCACGCTTGTCGTGCAGCCAGCTCTTGGCCTTGTTAAGCAGGTTGGTTGCGCTCTCAGCCACGCTGGCCACCGCTGCACTGGCCCCAGCAGTCACTTCCGCGACCTTATCGCCTGCATGATCGGAGGGCTGGCCCACGGTAGCGTCTATCAGTTCCTGCTGCATCCCCAGATTCTCGGCGCGGGCAACCAGATCGGTGGTCACGATTTGCCCCTGCACGGCCAGCAGGCTGCCGCCGGGCGCACGCACATCGTGTTTGACCCGGTTCCCCAGGGTGTCTTGTACGGTCAATGGAAGGCTGTGGGGGGCCGCGTCTGCCGCCGGAGTCACCGCCGTAACGACTGTTCCCGCCGTGGCCGCAGCGGTCAGGGCGGCCAATTGCCCAGTCTGCTCGGCACGGTTCGCGTGATGGGCACTGATGGTTATCCCTTTAGCCACAATGACCTCGCCGCTGTCCGACACGACGTTATGGCCCGCGATCTTGCCGATCACGTAAGCCTTCTGGCGGTCGGCGGCGGCGTCCTTGACATCGTCGTAGCTGTCCTGCACCCGTGCTTTGGCGCTGTCCAGCGCGTCGGCAAGGCTGCCCCCCGTTGCGGCCGCCGAGAGCGCGGTCAGCTTGCCTGCTTTCTCGGCAGCGTCGGCCTGGGCCTGGGTAATCACGTCGCCCTTATGCACAATCGGCATACCGTTGTCCAGCACGATGTCTGCGCCCGCCGTCTTGCCGATCACAAAGTCCTTCTGGCGCTCTTTGGCCGCGCTGGCTGCGTCCTCGTAAGCGCCCCTGACCACCTCGCTGGCCTGAGCCGCCGCGCCAGTGACCACCCCGCCCGTGGCCGCAGCCGACAGCGCGGGTAATTTGCCGTGCCGCTCGGCGACTTCGGCATGCAGCGGGGTAATGGTTTCGCCCTTTTTGATAATAACGGTGCCATCCTCGGCGACCAGATCGGTGTTGCTGGTCTTGCCGACCACGTACTCCTGCTGGCGGTCGTTAACGGCTTCGCGGGCGGTGTCCACCGCGCCCTTAACGCTGTCGCTGGCGTTCTGAACGGTTCCGGAAACGGCGTCGCCCACCGACTTGATCGCGCCCCTGATGCCGCCGGGGTTTTCCTTCATGGCGGCGGCCACGGCCAGCGGCACGATGGCGGCGTCGGCCCCGATCTGCACGTCGCTGGGCGCAGGCACAAAGGCGCGTCCGCTGCTCATGTCGGCAAAGAGGCCGCCAGTCGCTTCATACCCGACCACGGCGCCACTGTACTCGTCGAAGTATACGTCGGCAATGCGGCCCAGGTTCTGCCCATCGGTGGTCAGCAGGGTCATGCCGATCAGGGTGGTTTTGCTTTCGAGCGCGT
This sequence comes from Deinococcus sp., assembly GCF_018260405.1. GTDB lineage: Bacteria > Deinococcota > Deinococci > Deinococcales > Deinococcaceae > Deinococcus. Next base: position 6,007 of record NZ_JAGLBG010000086.1, on the reverse strand, counting down.
CGGCCAGGCGGGCATCATCACGGCTGGTGGTCACGTCCTCGGGGCTACCAATCATCACGGCGTGTTCCCCGATGCTGCGAATACGCCCGAACGGAATGGCCTTGGCCGAGCGAAACCAGCCGCCTTCCTCGACCAGCAGCGCCAGCACCCGGTTGGCCTGATGGTCAAACACCACGTCATGCACCGTTTCTACCTTTTCGCCCGTACTGAGGGCCACAATGTTACGTCCGATAATTTCTTTGCCTTTAATCATGCGTTCACGTCCTTATGCTGTTTAGGCTGCCTTGAGGCGTCAGTGTACGGTCAAGCTGCCGGGCGGGCCAACAGGTTGGTCTTTCGGTCAGGGCAGTGGGTTCAGACTGTGCATGTGCCGCTACTTCCGCCCCGCAGTCTAGAGAGTGCCGGGGAGTCATTGAACTTCGGGGGGCCTTGACTGAACCTTTGCCAAGTCTTCAGGTGCCGGGGGCGCTAGCCTCTGAACCGATGACTCTCACTCCCCTGCCCTACCTGCGGGCCGACTCCCGTAGCGCGGCCCCGAGCGCCGACCTGAGCACCGACGAACGCCGCCTGTCCGACCTGCCCCTGACCGTGCTGGTCGGCGTTACGGGCGTGGGCAAAAGCACTGCGCTCTCGGCGCTGGCCGGAACCACAGGCCGCGTCCTGCCTGACCGCCGCGAAATCACCGACGCCGTCATGATCTTGCCGCTGGCCGGAACACCCGTGACCGACCGCGAGGAACGCTTTCGCCTGACCGCGCAGTACCGCACCCAGCACCCCGGCGGCATGGCGCAGGCGCTCGGCTCGCTGGTGGTCGACACGGCCTACTGGGGCAGCGCCCTGGTGTTCGACGGTCTGCGCGGCCTCGACGAAGTCCGGTACGCCGCCGAAACCTACCCCAGTTGGCGTTTTGTTGCGCTGGGTGCACCCGACAGTGTGCGGGTCGGGCGGCTACTGGGCCGGGGCGACACCTTTGACCAGATTACAGTCGGCCAGATTGCAGGCGACCATAGTGCAGGCGACCAGGTTTCCGGTTCAAACTCGGCTGATCTGCACACTGGCCTAAGAACGGCGCTGCTGGATATCAGAGGGGTGCAAGACGTGTTTTCCGAAGCAGAGTTGAACAAGCTGACACAGCTGACCGCCGCAGGTCACACGCCGCAGGACATCGCCGCGAAGGTTAAAATCGTGGTGAGCGAGCGCCGCAATTACGACCCGCAGGCCGCCGAAGCTTACCTGCGTACCCTGCCACCAGAGCGGGCACTGATTCTGGACACGGTGGCTCTGAACCCCGAACAGGTGGCCGCCGCCGTGCTGGAGTGGGCCGGGGAGGTTAAAGCGTGAGCGCCGCAACAGACCACACCGTCCGACCAGACCAAACCATCCGATCAGTCGAGGCAATCGCCTACCGCCTGCCGCTGACCTCGGCGCTGGCCTGGGGCGCACATTCGGCCCTCAGCGCCGCCGAGCATGTGCTGGTGCGCGTGACCCTGGAAGGCGGCGCGGTGGGCGAGGCCGAGGCTACCCCGCGCCCCACCATCTACGGCGAAACAACGGGTAGCGTGCTGGCGATCCTATCGCACCTCACCCCCGGCCTGATCGGGCTGGACATCACCGACGAGGACGCGTTAAACCGTATTCGCAACAGCGTGACCAACAACCACACTGCGCGGGGAGCACTCGACATGGCCCTGTGGGACGCCCGCGCCAAAGTAGGCGGCCAGAGTCTGTTCGACACGCTGCTGGGGTCAAACACCCGCGTGCGCCCCAGTTTCATTCTGGGAATCGCGCCGCCCGCCGAGATGCTGGCCGAAGCCGAGCGCGTGGTGGCGGCGGGGGTGCGCTGCCTGAAGGTCAAGGTGGGACGCAACCACACCCGCGACCTGGCCCTCATTCGGGAACTGCGCCAGACCTTCGGGCCGGACGTGCTGCTGTACGCCGACAGCAACGAAACCCTCTCGCCCGAGCTGGCCCCCGGCATTCTGGCCGCCATGCGCGAAGCGGGCCTGATGTACGTCGAGGAACCGCTGCCCGCCCGCGACCTGCGGGCCCGCGCCGAGCTGCATAGTCAAGGGGTGTTGCCCATCGTGGCCGACGACAGCTGCTTTACGCCCGCCGACCTGGAGCGCGAACTGGATTTCGACACTTTCGACGTGCTCAACGTCAAAACGGCCCGCAACGGCTTTACCGACGGCCTCCAGATGCTGCGCCGCGCCGCCGCCCACGGCAAACGCGGCATGGTGGGCAGTCAGGCCAGCACCGGCCTGGGCACCCTGCACGCCGCCCTGCTCTCGACCCAGCCCGAAGTGACCGAGCCGTGCGAGCTGAGTTTCGTCCTGAAGCTGCGAGACGACCTGCTCAATCTGCCCATCGAATTCAAGGACGGCTGGCTCGACGTTGGCAGCCTGCGTGAGCACCGGGTAGACCCCGAAAAGCTCCGGCATTACGCCATCGGCTGAGGCCACCGCCCAGAGTGCCAGCGCCCGAACTTGTCCTACGGCTTCCGCTCAATTCTGGTACGGTCGGAACGCGGGCAGGCTCCCTTCCTAAACGCCGCGCTGACGACTACCGCTTCCGATTGAATCCCCCAGCTCGAGAGATGATATCCAACTGGGAGGAGTAGGAAAAAATACGGCTTGCGTCCAATTCCCCCATGCCCCGGAACCTGTCGTTTTCCTACTCGCTTCCGCCCAGAGCAAACTCTGAGCACCATGGGGTGTCCATTGGTGGTTTCTTCAGACAGGTGACTGCCAACGCAGGCACACCAAGCAGCAGTAAGAGCGGCGTTATGAAACACTGGCCGCCATGAGCCTCCCCTTCAATTCCCTTGCTCATATGCTGGAGCAGGGGAATGTTTTGCAGGTACGCCAGTTGTTTGCGGAACTGACCGCGCAGGAGCAGGAACGGGCGGCAGGGCTGGCCCTGGCCCTCGGGCGGCCCACGCTGGCGCTGGACTGGAGCCGTGACCCGCTGACCCGCGCCGCCGCTCAGCTGCGCCTGGGCCGCGCACACGAGGCGCTAAACACCTTGCAGGCCGAACCCGCCACGGCCCGCCCAGCGGCCCTGCGTGCCCGCGCCCAGTGGCAGCTCGGGCAGCTCACGTTGGAAGGCAGCCTCGCCGTCCTGCACCTGGCCCGCCAGGAAGGTGACGCCGGGGCCATCATCGCCCTAGCGACCCTGCGCGGCGAACAGCAACTGCACGCGCCCTTCGCCGCTCTGCGCTCGCTGGCCGAGGGCCTGAAAGTGGCCGAGCTGACGGGCCACAGCGCCGACCCCCACCTGCTGGCGGTGCTGGCCCACGCCCAGTTACGTGCGGGCGGCCTAAGCAAAGGCACCCGCAGCGCCGAAAAAGCCCTGGAACGCAGCGCCCCGTGCAGTCCGGCCTGCCTGATCGCCCTGCTGGCCCTGCGCCGCCCCGACGAAGCGCAGGCCACAGCCCAAGCAGGCGAGCTGGGCGAGGTGTGGGCAAGGCCCTTCAGCTGAAAGAGCTGCCGTGTTGACCCTCCTGCCGGGCGTGACATACTCCGCGCATGACCGAGTCACAGCCCCCAGCCCAGACTCAGGCCCCAGCCCAGGCCCAGTCCGGCCCCCTGCGCGAACAGATTCGCCGTGAACTGCACGTAAAGCCCGGCATCGACCCCGCAGAGGAAATCGAGCGCCGCGTGAGTTTTCTGACCGACTACCTGGGTTCTACCCCAGCCAAGGGCTACGTACTGGGCATCAGCGGCGGGCAGGACTCGGCGCTGGCCGGGCGGCTGTGCCAACTGGCCGCCGAGCGCGTGCGGGCCGCCGGAAGCGGGGCGACCTTTGTGGCCGTGCGACTGCCCCACGGCGTACAGGCCGACGAAGCCGACGCGCAACGGGCGATAGAATTCATCCGGCCTGACCGCACCGTTACAGTGAACATTAGGGCCGCCACCGACGCCGCCTCGGAAGCTGTGCGCGGCGCCCTGGGTGAAGAGTTGCGCGACTTCGTGCGCGGCAACGTCAAGGCGCGGGAACGCATGGTCACGCAGTACGCCATCGCCGGGCAGCTGGGCCTACTGGTGGTGGGCACCGACCACGCCGCCGAAGCCGTCACGGGGTTCTACACCAAATATGGCGACGGCGGCGTGGACCTGACCCCCTTGACTGGTCTAACCAAGAATCAGGGAGCCAGTCTGCTGAAACATCTCGGCGCACCGGAAAGCACCTGGCTCAAGGTGCCAACGGCTGACCTAGAAGATGGCCGTCCAGGGCTAAGCGACGAGGCGGCGCTCGGGCTGACCTACGCCGAAATTGACGCTTATCTGGAAGGCCGTGAGGTGCCGAGGGCCGTGGCCGATAGGCTGGAAACCATTTTCCTGAACACGCGTCACAAGCGGGCGCAGCCGGTCACACCTTTCGACGGCTGGTGGCAGACGGCCTAAGGCGTTCCGGTTAAATCTGGTTATTTCAGGTGCAATCCGAGCGGAGGCAAGAAGGGGAATACGGGTTTCGCAAAATGGACCCGTACCCGGCGCCGTTCCGGATAGGCGGCATTGGACGGCAGTTCGTATAAACTACACCCATGAGCGATTCCCCGACCCTGTTCGAGCGCATCATCGCCCGTGAGATTCCCAGCACTGTCGTATACGAGGATGACCGCTACATCGCCATCAAGGACATCGCACCTAAGGCCCCGTTACACTTGCTGGTCATTCCCAAGAAGGTCAGCACCCGTGTAGACGAGATTACCGACCCACAGGAAATGGGGGAACTGTGGCTGACGGCCATCAAGGTCGCCAGACAGCACGCTGAGGATTACCGCCTGGTCGTCAACTGCGGCAAAGGCGGCGGCCAGATGGTCTTTCATACCCACATTCATATTCTGGCGGGCTGGGAGGGCGGCCCCGATCAGGACATCTGAGCGGAGTTTCGCCTGTTAGAGCAGTTCTCCGAATGATGGGCACGTCGGAACAACACCGCCGCCCCCTTCGTTCTACGTCCTGCTCTTTTTTTCACTCGTTGCACTCGGCAAAAAGATGGTCAAAAGAGCACCATCTTTTTGCGAACTGCTCTAAGTCCCGACTCTGCGAACGCCACAAATCCTGGCTGCACACCAGGCTTTTTTCAAGCTGCGCCGTGCATCCAGCGCCGCCCCCGTGATGGTCTTTTCTCAACACTGCCGCCCCATTCGGTAGCCTCGCCGGGGCCGGGCGCGGGTTGCCGTGCATATGGGCAGGTGATTTGGGAGTATGCTGTGTTTACCCATTCTAACGTTTCTCTGCCCTTTGCCTAACGGCCCTGTCCAGCCGCCCTACCCTTCCGAGTAGCTCAGTGGGGGCAACTTGCAGGCTGTAACAATTTTTTTGAACTTCGGGCCCAATTTATTGCGACATTCTACAAGAAAGCGCAACATTCTCGGTCATTTTTCTGGTAGAAACGGTTGACTGGTCCTTATTCCAGATTAACGGCGCATTGACATCCCCTAAAGGCCCTCTTAGAATTACGCCATCTTCAACGTACACGGTGCCCTGCACCTGGAATATTTCCCGGAGGAATTATGAAGAATAAAAATAAAGTGTATGCTTTAAGCCTCAGCCTGTTGGCTGCCGTAACCCTCAGCAGTGCCGGTGCCCTGAGCAGCATCAAGATCGCCACCATCAGCCCGCTCTCAGGCGGCTCCAGCAACCAGGGCCTTCAGATTAAGAACGGCACCCAGCTGGCGATCAACGATATGAAAGCCCAGTTCGCCAAGGCGGGCATGAGCGTGTCGCTGGTAGCCTATGACGACCAGGCCGACCCGGCCACCGGCACCGCTGCCGCCCGCCGCGTCGCCGCCGACAAGACCATTCTGGCGGTCGTGGGCACCCTGAATAGCGGTGTCGCCATTCCGGCCAGCGCCGCCCTGGCCCCCAGCCACGTGGCAATGGTCAGCCCCGTGAACACCAACCCCAAGGTGACTGACCGTGGTCTGGCCAATATGAACCGCGTTTGTGCCCGTGACGACGCGCAGGGGCCTGCGGGCGCCGACTTTGTGGTGGATAAC
>NZ_JAGLBG010000085.1 GCF_018260405.1 Deinococcus sp. | reverse complement strand
GAATGGGCCTGCTCTCACTACTTCTCTTCTTCTGTCATGCTTCCCGCCTCGCTTGAGGCTCAGAAACAATACAGGCCACAGCTATTTCTGTCAACCCCCCTCCCTCCACGCCTCCACGCTCACTCCCCCGGATGCTCCAGAACTGTCCAGCGCACTTTGACCACTCCCTGCAAGTCTTGTAAGAGACGCCTAATAGCGGATACTGAAACCATGCTGAAAATCGAGGCCGCTGAACTGATCGTCATTCGCCTGCCGCTGAAATTCCGTTTTGAGACCAGCTTCGGGGTACAGACCGGGAAAGTCGTGCCACTACTGGTTTTACATGGTCAGGGACTTGAAGGCGTGGCCGAGGGAACGATGGAACCGGCACCGGAGTACCGTGAGGAAACGCTGGCTGGTGCCCTGGAGCTGCTGCGGAACACCTTCTTGCCGAGGATTCTGGGCAAGACGTTTGCCAATCCGGAAGCCCTGGAAGCCGCGCTGGGGCAGTTCCGGGGGAACCGAATGGCCCGCGCAATGGTCGAAATGGCCGCGTGGGACCTGTGGGCCAGACAGTTCGGGCAACCGCTAGGCAGGCTGCTGGGTGGTTATAAAGAGCAGGTCGAAGTAGGTGTGAGCCTGGGTATTCAAGCGGACGAGGCGGCCACCGTAGACATCGTGCGCCGCCACGTCGAACAGGGCTACCGCCGGATCAAGCTGAAGATCAAGCCTGGCTGGGACGTTCAGCCAGTTCGTGCGGTGCGTGAAGCGTTCCCCGACATTCGCCTGACGGTGGACGCAAACAGCGCTTACACCCTGGCGGATACGGCGTCGCTCAGGGAACTGGACGCGTACGCCCTGACCTACATCGAGCAGCCGCTGGCCTGGGACGATCTGATCGATCACGCCGAATTGCAAAGCCGCCTGAACACTGCGCTTTGCCTCGACGAATCGGTAACCTCGGCCCAGGACGCCCGCAAAGGTTTGGCGCTAAGAGCCGGTCGCGTCATTAATCTCAAAGTTGCGCGTGTGGGAGGACATGCTGAGGCCCGCCGGGTTCACGATGTGGCGCAGAGCTTCAGCGTTCCGGTGTGGTGCGGGGGGATGCTCGAAAGTGGCATTGGCCGGGCACATAACATTCATCTGTCGAGCCTGCCCAACTTCAGGCTGCCGGGCGATACCAGTAGTGCCAGTCGCTACTGGGCGCAGGACATCATTCATGAACCACTGGAAGCCACCGATGGTCTCATGCCCGTTCCCACCGGCCCCGGCACCGGAGTCACCCTGAACCGCGAATTCATGGCGACTGTGACCGAACTCCACGAGGAGCACCGCGCCTGAAGGCCGCTACCATGAACAGAACTTTTGTGATTCGTGAAGTGAGCGACCCCTGGAAAATGCTGGAACTGGAACAGGTGCAGCGGGCCGCCTGGAACTACACCGACCGGGAACTGACGCCCGCCACCCTCCTGCGGATCAGTGCCACGACCGGGGGAATCGTGCTGGCAGCGTATCCGGCAAACAGTGATGCTGACACGGCCCCCGCCGTCGGACTGGCATACGGCTTTCCGGCGCTGCATGGGGGAAAATGGTGGCATCACTCACACCTGCTGGCGGTGGACCCTGAATGGCGCGGAAGTGAAATGGCCGTGGCCCTCAAGCTGGCGCAGCGCGAACGGGTACTGGCCCAGGGTCTGACACAGATGACCTGGACCTTCGACCCCTTGATCGCCCGGAATGCCCGGCTCAACCTGGGCAAGCTGGGGGCCAGCGCCGTGAGCTATCACGCCGACTGGTATCCGACGGGCACCCGGCGCGGCGAGGCCCTTCCCGCAGACCGCCTGATGATCCAGTGGGACCTGACCCGGCCCAGCCACGCCAAGCCCGCGCCCCAGCCTGAAGGTGAAAGTGCGCTAGCGACCACAGAGCACGGTTTGCCAGCCGAACCCCGGCTCGACGTGGAGGCTGAGCGAGTGCTGATCGAGGTGCCGACCTACCCACTGGAACCGGGGCCGCAGTGGGCCTGGCGTCTGGCCCTACGCACCGCGCTGGGGCATTACCTGAACACCTCACCCCTGGGCTACGCCGTTACCGATCTGGCACGCTCCGGCGAACAGGCCTTTTATGTTCTAACCCGGCAACAGGAAAAAGGCCACCCGGAAAGAGTGACCTTCAAGCTCTGAACTATTTTGGCTGAGAACTATGCTGCCTCAGCGGAAAGTAACGGCGAAGTTGTTTCCGAAGGTGAGGGTGTAGACCTTAGTCGTGGGCTGATTGAACCGCAGGCGCTGAAGCGGGTTGCTGGTGGACTGTCCGGCAGGGACGACGATTAGGGTGTGCTGACCACGCGTAAGTCTGATGTCCTGGGTCGCCGAGCGGGGGGCATTTGACATCATCAGGTAGCCGTCGAGGTAAACATCGACCCGGCTTACCACTCCCGACTGTGGACGGTACTGGCGGGGATCAAACTGCGAGGGGGCCAGCTGGGTGCCGGGCAGAGCCGGGCTGACGCTCTGACCCTGGTCCATAGGCTGGGGAGCCTGATTCCCACCCTGGGGCTGATCAGGGAGTACCCGGATAGACTGGGCACGAATGGCCGGGGCCGCACCCGTCTGCTGATTGCGCTGCTCGGCAGAGCGGTCGGTCTGGCAACTGAGATCGGCCTGCCCCATAGGCTGAGGAGTGCAGGTCACATAAGTGGCCTGAGGAGCCTGCTGGGCAAAGGCACTGCCGAACACACTGAGGGTAAGAACAGTAGCCACGGATAAAAGATTTGTCTTGCGAATAGTCATAAGACCTCCTGGTAAGAACCCACTACTCAATCTGCCGGGCAATGAGGGCGTTACAGGCCCAGGCGGAGAGAGTCGCTACTTAAGGTGAGCCCTAAATAGAGCAGCTCAATAACATGACTATAGAACCTGAGTTTGTAGATTTTATGCAGGTTCTCTGACGCTTGAGTTCATGATTCATTTCTTACGCAGCGTCCAGCACAATAAAAGCAAGGGGTCTCCGGTTACAGTTCCGCGTATCCGAGACAGGTGCCCGAAGTGGAAATAATTTTCAGACTTGCCACAAAACAAAAACGGCTTCCCATTTCTGGAAAACCGTTCTCGTGGCAGGGATACCAGGATTCGAACCTAGACAAACGGTTCCAAAAACCGTTGTGCTGCCATTACACCATATCCCTAGCTGTGGCCCGTTTTGAGGCGGAATGGAGTATAGCCACAATCTCTACAGCTCGTCAACCAGGCAGCAGGGTTGGCTTTTCGATCACACTGAGGCCCGCGAATTTGAGTAGCAGGCGCTTCTGACCGTGGCCGGGAAAATAAATCAGCACCTCCCGGCGGTCGCCCTGGCCGAAGCCCTGCATAAAGACCCCGTCACTGAACTTGGCGTGGTGCAGGCGCAGCGGCTGGGTGGTGTTGACGGCCCGCTGAATCTCGCGGCTGGGAATAGCGAGGCGGGCGCTGACTTCCGGCAGCGAAAGGCCGTACAGGTCGAGCAGTTCGCGGGCCTGAAGGGGCCAGGAGGCAGGAAGGTCGGGCAGGCTGTCCGGTAGCAGCGCAGCCGGGGAATAAGCGGGCACTTCAGCTTCCGGCGCGGCCTCGATACCGAGGAGGGTTTGCAAAAAGAGTGCGGTGGCCTGCTTGTCGGTGGGCCGCCGCTCGCCGCTGGGCAAAAACGGCGCAAAACAGCGGCTGACGGCGACGCACTCGTAACAGCCCTGCGCAGTGGTGCAGCAGCTCTTGACCGACAGCTCGTAGGCGCGGCGCAACAGGTCGTCCATGCTCTCGAAGGCGCGTCGGGAGACGCCCAGGCCGCCCCGCCAGTCGTCGTACAAAAAAAAGTAGGTGTCGCGACCCTCGCGGAAAGCCCCGGCCAGATCGCCCTCGTCGCAGGCCACCCGCTCGGGCGTGAGCTTTTCGAGCAGGTGTTTGAGAGTGTGGGCCACAGCGGTAGGGCGCTCGGACGAGGCCGGATCAAGACCGACTTCGAGGCTGCTGGTGCGAAAGGGCGGCAGTTCCAGCGGCTCGTCATAGAGGTGCTCGGAGAGTTTGTGATCCTGCATCCGGTCTTGAATGTGGCCCCCGCACGAGGCACACACGCGCTCGAACGGCCCGGGTTCGCGGTCACAGCCGGTGCAGACGCGCTCGAAGACCTGGCGCATCATCATGTAGCCGGTGTACTGGCGGCGAATGACCACCTCGCCGTGGCGGTAGGCCAGCGGGCCGCGCCGCACCCAGTCGGACATCTTTCCGGGCTGCACGGTGGTCGAATACAGACCGCGCGTAAACAGGTTGGCGGCGGCGTATTTCTCGACCAGGATGGCCTTACCTTTGGGCGTGTCCTCCCAGCGCAGCACCTTGTAGCCTTGACCGTCGAGGGTAAACACCGCGCCCTCGTGTTTTTCGGTGAGGGCGTAATGCTGGCTGGGAGATTCAAGCGGCGTGTCGAGAGCCTTGAGGCCGTGCGCCGCCCACTCCTGCTCCTCGACGACCATAAATTTGGCGCTGCCCTCACCGCGTAGGTTCCAGTAGCTCTGATTTTCGTCTTCGGCAGTAGTCGGCAGTCCGGCCACGCGAAATTCAGCGATCTGCCGCCGCCTGTGCCGGGGCGCAAGATACTGGTTTTCCGGCTCGACCACGGCCTTTTCAAGCGGGCCGGTCAACAGCTCGTGAAAGTTTCCGGCGTTGCTATAAAAGGCGTCGACCGGCTGCGGCACCCCCTGTTCGTTCAGGGCGGGCAGGTACAGCACCAACCCCGGCGCAATTCGCCCGGCGCGGCCTGCCATCTGCCGGAAGGCCATGCGCGACCCCGGATAGCCGTCGATGATGACCACTTCAAGGTCACCGATGTCTACCCCGGCTTCCAGGGCATTAGTAGCGAACATGACCCCGGATTTGGAACGCCGGAACTCCGAGAGGCGGCCTTCGCGGTCGCTGGTGCCTGCCATGTACAGGTGAACGTGGTTGGCAAAGCCCGGCTGGGCGCGGTAGGTGCCGTAGAGCCGCGCGGCCCGCGAACGCCCCCGGAAAAAGGCCAGCACCTTGAGCTGGTGTGTGACACTGGCGCTGACCACCGCGTCCCAAAAGCGCCGGGGCTGCCCACGGTGATCGGCAAGGTAGTAGCGTTTGCCGCGCCGCGCCGCGCCCGATTCGCTGACCTCGGTGGGGGTTACGCCGATCAGTTCGCGGGCAAATTCGGCCGGGTTGCCGATGGTGGCGGTGCTCAGCACAACTTGCGGCCTGGCCCCCAGCGCCCGCGATAGCTCCAGCAGGCGGCGCAGCATCCCGGCCACCTCGCTACCGAAGCCGCCCCGGTAGGTGTGCGCCTCATCGAGCACGATGAAGGACAGCTGGCTCAGAAATTGCCGGACGGCGGGATGCGTCAGTGACCAGTGGAGCTTGTCGGGCGTGGCCGTGACCATCCGCACGTCGGGGCCGAACACGTCGTTGGGGTTGGCCTGCCCGTGAAAAGCCCCAATCTGCCAGTCGAACCCGCCCGCTTCCTGAAAAGCACGCAGCTTGTCGCGCTGATCTTGCCCCAGGGCCACTAACGGGTAGATAAAGAGCGCCTTGGCCTCTGGTTGCTGCTCCAGCCGCTCGAAAACCGCCGGGAAGAATGCGCCGGTTTTGCCACTGGCCGTGGGCGTGGTCACGATCACGTCATGTCCGTCCCGCATCAGGCGATACGTTTCGGCCTGGTGCGCGTAGACCTGATCAAAGCCGAAGCCCCGGCGTACCGCGTCCGACCAGCCTAGTTCGGCGGCGGGAACGGTGCGGGCCTCAGCCACCTCCTCCTCATGCAGCAGTGCCGCGCCGCTTCCCAGAATGTCGCGCAGGAACAGCTCCAGGCGGGCAAAGTGAGAACGGGCGGGCAACATCAGAACCGTAGTGTAGGACGTTCAGGCAACGCTGACAGCGCCCAAGGTCACCTAACATACGGACTCCTGCAAAACCTCTCAACCCGGCAGTCCGTGTAAACCGGGGCACGGCACGGTCGCCCGCAGTAGCGGGTGCTACGCTCCGGGTATGACTGTCGCTGTGCCCGTTTCGTCTGCCGTGTCCGACACGGTGCTCGATAAAGCCGCGCGTGGAGAGCGCCTGAACGCCGCCGAAATCGAGGCGCTGTATCACCTGCCGCTGCCCAAAGTGGCCGCCGTCGCCAACGCCCTGCGCCTGGAACGGCGTGACCCGGACGTGGTGACCTTCCTGATTGACCGAAACATCAACTACACCAACATCTGCAACGTGGGCTGCAACTTCTGCGCGTTCTACCGCACCAAGCGCCAGAGCGACAGCTACACCCTAGACTACGCGCAGATTTCGGCCAAAATCCGGGAACTGGAGCAGGTCGGCGGCACCCGCATCTTGTTGCAGGGCGGCGTCAATCCCGAGCTGCCGCTGGAGTACTACACCGGGCTGCTGCGCCACATTAAGGCTCACCACCCGAGCATCCGCATCGACGCCTTCTCGCCCGAGGAAGTATTGTTTTTTGAAAAGACTTTCGGCCTGAGCCTAGACGACCTGCTCGACACCCTAGTCGAAGCTGGGCTGGACGGTCTGCCAGGCGCGGGCGGCGAGATTCTGGAAGACGAGGTGCGAGCCAAAGCGGCCCCGGCCCGCATTAAGTCCCACGACTGGTTCCGGATTATCGACGCGGCGCAGCGCAAGGGGCTGTACACCATTTCCACGATGGTCATCGGCTTTGGCGAAAGCTACGCGCAGCGGGCTAATCACCTCCTCAAAATCCGTGAGCAACAGGACCGGGCCAACGCGCAGTACAGCGGCAACGGGTTCTCGGGCTTTGCAATGTGGTCGCTCCAGACCGAAAACACCCGACTGCACGGTAAGGCTCCCGGAGCCACGGCGCACGAGTATCTGCAACAGCTCGCCGTTGCCCGCCTAGCCCTTGACAACATCCCAAACATTCAGGCGTCGTGGCCCGCGCAGGGCTTCAAGGTCGCGCAGGCGGCGCTGTACTACGGGGCGAACGACCTGGGCAGCACCATGCTTGAAGAAAATGTGGTGTCGGCGGCAGGCAACCACGACCGCCACGCCGTGACCGTGCGCGAACTGGTCCGCATCGCCGTAGACGCCGGATTCACCCCCGCCATCCGCAACAGCCGCTTCGAGATCATCGAGTGGCCCGACGCCGCGACCATGCTCCAGCGCAGCCCCGAGAACCCGGAAGCGGGACGCGGGGTAGGAGTTCATTAGGGCTGCGCCGTAGAGTCAGCAGCAGAGAAGCGGGTTCCAGGCGTGGAGGCGGAAGGGGGGCATTGTGCCCTGCCACGCCGCCTTTATCAAATCTTTAGAGATACATCATTTTACGGGCGCGTGCTGGCGAAATGTGCAACCGCTGCGTTACGCTACAAAACACGTCGTCAACAGATTTAACACTGGCCTGCTCTCTGGGTTTCGGTGCTGTTCCTCTGTGTCTACATGAAGCCCTTAAAGAACTCGGGACGCCCGACTTGCAGACAGGCGTCAGCTTTGCGCGGCATACTCCCCAGGTGATTAGTGCCGCTCTGTCTTCATCTACTGCTGGGTTTAAAATTAAAACGAGGCTCAGGCCCTGGCTGCTTAGCCTGTTCCTGTTAGGTGCCGGAATAACCAGTACGACCAGCTTTGTGGCGGCGGCCAGTGTGGCGAATATCGGCTCGGTACAGTTGACCGTCACCGTCGACCAGGTGGCCGCCAACGTCAACGGTGAGGCGGTGACCCTGAACGTCGCTCCGCGCAATGTTGACGGAAGAATTATGCTGCCGCTGCGCGAAACGGCGGCCCTGTTGGGCCAGCCCGTAGGCGGCTCGGCCAGTCAGCCTCAGCTGGGGCGGGCCGTGATCGACGCCCAGCGCAACACGGCTACGGTTGGGGGCGCGGCCCAGCAGCCCGGTCACGTGGTTACAGTCGGCGGCAACCTGTATATCAGCGTGCGCCTGCTGGCCGACGCACTGAATGCCAACCTCTCCAGCGATCCGACTGGCCGCACGCTGACCATCACGGCGCTGCGGGACGGCGGCAACCCACTGGCTCCCCAGGCCCGCTTCGCTACCGACAAGACCACGTATGCACCGGGCGAACGCGTGATTTACACCGAGTACCCCTTCGATCCGGACGGCGCGGAAATCACGGCGCGGCGCTGGACTGGCAAACAGGACGTGTTCTTCCAGCCGGGCACCTACACCATCGGCTATCAGGTAATCAACGCCCGCAACTTGCAGAGCACCATGTTTACGCGCACCATTCAGGTCACAGGCGCCCCGATGGACACGCCGCTGACCTACGCGCTGAAATACTCCGACCCCGGCGACAGCTTCAGCGATCCACTGGTGCTGAGTTACCCAGCCGTGCTGGCCCAGCCTAGCTACAGTAATAGCTTTCCGCTGCTGTTCAGCGACAGCCCGGAGGCCCCCACCCAGAACGGCATATTGTATCAGGACACTGTGTATGGCCGCGCCCGACTGCTGGCGTACCACATGAACGGCCTGAGGCGTTCTGCAAGGCTGTACGTCATGGCCCGCAATCTCGAAAGCCGCCCGGTAGAGGTTCAGACGGAACGCCTGGGCGAAACGGCGCCCACCCGCATCGAAAGTCAGCTGGGACAGGTGACGCTGCTGGAGTACTTTGCCAGCAACGGGGCGCGGACCCTGACCCTGGCTCCCGGTCAGACGGCGGCAGCCTATGCCAGCCCGACCCTCAGCCCCGGCAGCGGCGTGAACGTTATGCAGGACATCAACACCACAGGCCGCGTCGAACTGACTTTCGTCATGCTCGAAGACACCATGCCGCCCACGCAGCTGGCAATGCAGCAGATCCCTTACCTGCCGCCCGATTCCCGGCATCAGCGCGGCACCTTTCCCAACGCCGTGCGCTCCCTGCGGGTTAATCTGGGTGTGCTGCCCGCCCGTATTGTTATTGGGGACGGTCAGGTAGACCCGGTGATTACGGGCGTGGACCGCCTGACCGGTCAGCCGCAACGACTGGTCGGTAATTACGGCGTGCTGTACGACTTGCAGGTCAATGGAGCCGCCGGAACAGCCGTGGCCCTCAGCCCGCGCGGGGGTCTGTACCGGGGAGCTATGAATATCGAGGACGGTCCGCTGAAACAGGCCATCAAGCTCCCCAAGAGCGGTAACGCCATCTCGCCTAATCAGCCTATCTTGCTGTGGCGTTCGCTGTCGGATCAGCTCAATATCGACTTTATTCCGGCCAGCGGCAGCAACCTGCCGATCAGTCTGGTGTTTTACCGGACGCACCCGAACCCTGGATACGGCGGAGTGCTTAAGACCTATCAGCCCTGAACCGGAGTCAGGCCAATAGCCCCCCGCTCCATTTGCAGGCCGGGGGCTGTTTTGCCTTGCGCTTAATCGGCTGGGGCCAGAGGCTGCGCCGAGTGCATTAGCGCCTGCCCATGTTCGCGCATCCAGGCGCGGTGCAGCTCGAAATCGGGCATGACCTGCGCCACGTTCGCCCAATACCGCCGTGAGTGGTTCATCTCGCGGAGGTGGGCGGCCTCATGCAGGGCCACGTAGTCCAGCACGGGGAGGGGGGCGCGGCTGAGAAGCCAGTGCAGGCGGATATCCCCGCTAGCAGCGCAACTACCCCAGCGAGAACGGGTACTGCTGACCAGTACGCGGCGGACCTTAGCGTCTACCCCAAGCTGCCCAGCGAAGTGTTCGACTCGGTGCTGGTAATGCCCCTGCACGGCCTGCCGGGTCCACCATTCCAGGTGGCCCAGCCAGTCTTCCGGGGGCAGCGCCAGCACCGGGCCAGTGCGCGTCGGCACCTGTAGCCCCGGTTGCAGCCGGAGCGGCAGCACTTCGCCCAGAAAAGGCACCTCACCGCCTGGTCGCAGAGCCGAGTAGAGGGCCTGCTGGGTGCGCTGCGCCTCGACATGCTGGCGCAGCCAGTCGCGTTTGCCTTCCACGATCTGCCGAGCCTGCTCATCGGAAATGCGCGGCGGCAAATACACTGTCGCCACGCCGTCGCGCACCTGAAAAGCCAGGGTACGCCGCCTGGAACTGCGGCTGATCCGCACCGGAAGGTCACCTATATGCCAGATTACTGCGGAAGAACTTGAAGCCATCCAGCCTAGCTAAGCGCCTTTTAGCCTCCAAGAAAAGCCAAGGCATCACTTTAGGCACGAACTGTTGACGCAAAAAATCTCTTGCTATTCTAATCCGGACTCCGCCCGCAGCTGGGAAACGGGCAGGCCCAGGGCAACCGCAAAGTCGGAGACTGCATAACATTTGATAAGTAGCCAGTAAGCAGGCTGGCTATTTTTACTGT
>NZ_JAGLBG010000084.1:4648-10991 GCF_018260405.1 Deinococcus sp. | reverse complement strand
GCGGTGGGCGCACAAAAACAGCTTGCGAAGCTGGAAAAAAGGGGGCGATCAGCAACGAGTGGTTAGGGGTGAGTCGTAGGCCGTCAGGGATAGACCGTCAATGTGTGATTGGCAAGATCAACCGTGACCCGCTCCCAGTTGGTCGGCATATTGGTCTTAACGTATACATCGACAATTCTGGATTTTTTGGAGAACTCGACCGGTGAACCACCCTTGCCCGGCCAGTACAAGGGCTGGAGCTTGCCTCCATCAATACGGATGCCTACGGCCGTCCCAGCGGACATCTCAGTGGGGATTCTGGCCCGGGCAGAGTACATGGTATAGAGATTGAGCAGGGTGAGGTCTACCGACAGGCCGCTGTAGCCGAACAGACCGGGTGTAGAGCCAGCCAGCGTAATCCCGTCGGCTGTGCGTGCCGGGGTCGTGAGATACCCCAGATAGTCGTTTTTGTCAGCCTTGACGACAAAAGTGTTGCCCTTTTTTGCAAAGATGACACCACACAGTGTCATGGGTTTGGACTGTTCCCAGAAGTTGGTGCGAACTTCCTTGGGTGAGTCTGGAAACTCGGCTTTAGTCCGGTAAACCAGGGTCCGTAAGCTGAGGAGCACAGGCGTGCCGCAGTCCGGTGTCGCAGCGGCAGCGGTGGAAAGTCCGCCCAGAGCAAGTAAAACAAGCAATTTCTTCATCAGTTCCCTCCAGAAAAGTTCGGTATCAGTAGAAACGTACTTATAATTATCACACTTATCGTAACTGTACGCATAGTGATGCCGCAAGCAGGCTTGGGGGATGCCCACTGAGCCGCGTCCTGTCAGTCCATCCCGCCTTCTGTTCGCCGCTCGCGTCCGGGAAGAGCGACAGGCACGCGGTTGGACCCAGGAAGACCTGGGCGAACGTTGTGACCTCTCCTGGAATTACGTCGGTCAGGTCGAACGCGGCACCCGCAACATCAGCGTGGACAACATGGACGCCATCGCCCAGGCGCTAGAAATGCGCCTGGCTGATCTCCTCCTCCCCAATCCCTATTGATAACGGTGCAAGTTTGAGCTGGGTGGCAGGGAATGGCGTTGCCGCTTCTTGCCCGAGGAAGTGAAAGGGCGAGCTTACGAGGTGAATAACTCAGACCTTGGCCGTTATCAATAATGCTGAGTCCTGCTCCGCAAAAGCATCAGGGCCAGTTCATGTGTGAACTGGTGAAACAGGTGTTTCACTGATGGGCTTAAATTTCTGATCGACACCGTGGTTTGCTCGCCACTGAACTGCAACTCAAATTCGACTGTGTATTCGGGCAGACCAAGAGCCTCATGATGCGGTTGCACCAGAAAAAGCTGAGTCCGGCGATACCCGTCGTATTCCCAGGCTTGCCCTGTGACCGGATGTTTAAGCAGAGGAATAATCGCCTCAGCCGCCTGTAAAAAGGCCACGCGATCCAGTGGATAGATCACGGCCTCACAGACGGGAATAACCCGTGCCAGAGGGGGCACAAAAACAAAATTATCTTCTGAATCCAAAGTCATGATTTCCCCCAAAACGTACGTATAGTGATGTTAGTCGAGCTGGTAACACTCTTCAAGCGCGGCTAGAGGACGTGCTTTCGCAGGGGAAATCTGTACGGTTGCCCTTCCCTTTCCCCCCAGGCTTCAACTTCCAGCCGGTCTTCGGCCATCCCCACGGTGAGTAACACCTGACTGGCCGAAACCAGTGCCTGTCCCCGTGCGGCATGCCACATCTCCTCTACCCAGGACGGCTCAGGGTGACGCCCGTCAGCGGGCATCACCCAGTTGCCCACCCAGTCCAGCGGAAAGGGCGACACCTGTAACGCCGCGTCCAGCGCCCCCAGCACATAGTCCGGCTGCAAGTCAAAAGGGTGCTGGGGAGTGCAACTGCTCGGTAACACCACATCTATTTGCAAGGTGGCGTCCTGCTGGTAGCCCAGCAGCACACCGCCCCGCAGTCGTCCCGCTCCTTGGTGCTGCTGACCAAGCATCTTGAGCGGGATGGCCGAAACGAAGACATCCTCAACCGGAATAAAGTCCTGCTTGTAGATCGCCAGGCCAATCGGCAGCACCAGGCCCAGAAAACGCCGCTGCGCCCGGTTGAGTGGCTGTTGGTCGGGGATGTCTCCGCTCACGCCGCACCGCCCTTAAGCAGGCCCTGCTCTTCCCGCTCAGCCAGCACCCGCAGCGCGATCAGCGCTGCGGTCGCACAGCCGGAGAGTTGCCAGTCCAGTTGACCACCCAGGGGCCGCTGAACTGGGTGCTGGAGTTCAAAATCGACGTCCGTGCAGAGGTAGGGGTACTCGCCCTCAATGACCTGCCAGCTTACCTCTTCATCTGTCACGATCTGTCCGGCACGGGCCAACAGAGTCGGGAGAAAATCTGGATACACCTGATGCCAGCGGTAAAGACTGCGGCTAATCGCAATGGTGGCCGTCATGCGTGTACCTCCAGGAGCTTGATGGCGCGGATGTCGTCCGAGTTGATAAGGATACGGGCAGAGCCATTTTCTTCGTCCCAGAGGTCAATATGCCGGTCTGTTATGGCTTCGATGGCGTAACGCTCGCGGCGGTAAAGGACGAATTGACCGACACCGAAGTCAGGGAGTGGTACGACCATTTTGGGAGATTTGGCAGACTGCCGCGCACGGAATGCTTCCGCCTTCCCAAGCACCTTCGGTAAAAGTGTGTCCAGTCCGAATTTTTTGGTCTTCCAGAAGTCATCAGCGGCGACTTCTTTGACTGCATCTGTCAGCAACTCGGCGGCCTGCTGGACGCTTCCACCGCAATCCGCCAGCAGCACCGTCAGGGCCTTGCGGCGTTGGGTACTCATTCCACTGGCTTCCGGCAAATCACGTCGGTGGGTATTCCAGTCAGCAGACGAGTGAGCATTTCAGTGGTGACAGGCGAAGTCCGTTGGACATCATCTCTCTGGGTGTCTTTTTCTTTTTTAACTGCTATAGAAGAATGTCGTCGGGTTTGTTCGGCAGCCTGCTGTGGGGTTTGCTGGACGACTGGCGGCTGCATCTGACCGGCGACAGCTTTGCGTGATTCCGACTGACTGCTAACAGCTTGAGTAACAGATGCTTGCATTGAAAGACCCACCACTTCGGGGGTTTGAAGTGTAGCCAGGCGACCCCTGATGCCTTCAGGAAGAATCCTGTAAAAGTTGCGGGAAGGCAGGCCCATGCGCTTGACCTCGATCATCCCAGCGCAGTGGCGCACGCAGCGGCGGATTTGCTCTGGCGAGAGATTCAAGTCAGAGCGCCAAGCCTCGTGCGAACGCTCGAACCAACCTTCGGGGTCAGTTGACTGGTCGGAAAGGTAGCAGCACTGGGCGAGGAAAGTAGCGGCGGTACAGTCACCCAGGAGATGAATAAAGGGCGTCGGGACGGCCACGATAGGCTGACGGCCTAGAACTGAGGAGACCAGTGAGGCAACAAGGCTTACATGTTGCGTGAGACTCATGCCTGCGCTCCGTCAATTTCAGAAATAGGAATACGACCAGTAGACTTCATGGGAAGCCTCCTTGAGAGAAATTTGCCCTACAGAACACCATTTATGTAAAGGTGACGTAGTTTGGCTTACGCTCAAATAGTATGATAATTTGAGACGTATGTCAACTTCATACTACAGAGCCAAATGGGACCGTGAAGGAGGGTTTGATGTCTCCTCGGTCTAAAATCACACCTATGAATAAGGAAATCCGCCGCCAGATCAAAGCCGTGATGAAGGAGCGCGGCATCTCACAAGAGCTATTAGCAGAGCAAATTGGTATGCGCCGTACCAACCTAAATCAGATGCTCAATGCTGAAACAGATATTCCCCAGCGCTGGCAGGACATTTTTAATGCTCTTGGTAAAAAGCTTGTGCTTATTGATGACGATGGTAAGGATTAATTTGCTGAAAAAAAGTTGACTCAATCTGTAGCTGTCAGGATCAGCTTTTATTCCACCGTCTTTTTGCCCAGCAGCGCCACAGCAGCCTCGCGCAGCACTTTGTCAAAGGTCAGGAATCGCAGCTTGTATTTCCGATGAGCCTCCAAAGCGGAGGCCAGGTGAACGGCGTCCATCGTGCGGAGCCTGGGGTGGGGCTTCATCAGATCACCTGCCCGGCGATAAATCGTTTCCGTCATTTCGATACGAACTGCCAGGGGCCAATCCTGTTCAAAGGCCAAGAGCACTTCGGTATATTTCTCTTCGCCCAGCAAACCCCTGTCCAGCGCCCGTGCGAAAACGCTGCGGCTTTCTGGGTAACTCAGCGTGCTGGTCACGACACCATCCACGACGTCCAGCAACTTAACGACCTCTTCTCCACCGGCTTCCGGCAAGTAGAGTTTCACCAGGGCATTGGTGTCCAGGTAGGCCAGCGTCGTCACTGACGCTCCTCACGCAACTCTGCCAGGAGGGCCGTGGAATCCAGGCCCGGCACGTATGGGGCCTGGGGAGCTTTCTTCTTCCACTTCTGAACTGTGCCAGAAAAGATGGGTTCCGAATCAGTAGAAGCAGCTTCAGCGACGTGAACGACTTCCAGGAGGTCATTAGGCGTGACTTCTTCTCCAGTCAGACTTTTCAGGCCCTGCATGACCTTCCCGAGAAGTTCCAGATTCACCGATTGCGGCGAGCGGTCGGAGGCCAGGCGGTAAACCGTCGGTTGGCGTAGTTCTGGTAGGGCCTTTGCCAGCTTGTAAGCTGTCAGCCCATGCTGAGTCAGGTAGTCCCGCAGTCGCCACTGCACTTGCATCATAGGATTACTCTAGCAGGAAGTCACGTTCTGTTTAGTAACGCTTAGGTGAGAGCAAAATTCTCATCCTATCTAAGGCTAGACTCACAGTCATGGAACGCGGAATGAAGCTGCGGCGGCAGGTGACCGAGTACAACGTCTCCCGCTTGGGCCTCATCAGCATTCAGACCCGTTTGTCTGCCGAACACCATGCGGGCTGGCAGGCCGTGCAGGTGAATGGCACCAATCGCCAGGGCATCATCTGCTCGACGACCGACCCGGCTGGCGTGCCACACGGCATGGCATCTGACGTGTTTTCCGGCTTGCTGACCGAGGCAGCCATCCGCGCCGAGGGAGGCATCAGCAGTGGCACAGAAATTGTGACCACAGCAGCCGGAATTGCCAAGCACGCCAACTTGAAAGTGCATGCCCGTCACTATCCTGTGATTGATCAGGCTTTGACTGCACTGGCGGCCACCAAGTACAAGGTTTTTGCTCAATGGACTGATCCCATGACCCGCAGTTCGCGTGATGCCACCTTCTCCATTCTCGACTACCTGGAGCGGCAGGAGGAAGAACACCTTTTCAACAAGGCACAGGCACAGCGCAACTATGTCATTCGACTCAACCAGGAGATTGCGCGTTCGGTTGAAGGGTCTCTCGTGCTTGCCATCAATCCCACCATCCTTGAGTTGCTTCCCAGCCCAGGCGCACGGGCGGTCTACCGCATGCTGGAGAGCTTGCGGCGTGACCCAGAAGATGTGACTCGCGCTGCCAGCACGCTCAGTCTCAATATCGCCACCTTGGTCGAAACCACACGTCTTCTCAGCTCGCGTCAGGAGGCTGGACATCACGTCCGCCTGCTGACTTCCCCCTTTCAGGCCCTCGTTGACGCTGGTTACTTACACGGCTATGAAACGGTTGGGCGCGGAGCAGAGACCAAAATACATTTCCGTTTTAACGATGACGGTGCGCTGCTGAATACCGAGTCCCGCCGCCTACTTTTGGAAGCTGGCATCACCGGCAAAAATGCCGAGAGTCTTGCTATAGGTCACACCCGTGAAGAAATCGAATGCGCCTTATGGGTGGTTGATGACAAAAAACGGCGAGATCAGACTATCCGTAATCCAGCAGGACTCATTGTCAAAACGCTCAAAGACGGGACAGCAAGGGACATGCTTAACCAGTACCGGCAAAGGAACCGTCCTGTCGCTGTGAAGGCGCAAAAAGTTGCATCAGCAGCGGCTGAGGCGGCTCCTCCTGCATCATCATCTCAGGCTGCCAACGGTATTCTTCAGAGCTTAAGGATGCAAAGTAAGATCACCGATACCCAGTTGCAGACCTTGAGCGAAATGGTCAATCAGGGAAAATTGGGACTCCTGGACATCAGCGGCCTGATTACATCGCCTGCCCCTGCCGTACAGAAATCCATCGCTCAGTGGCTCACTGAGGAATAATTATCTCTCCCAGAATCCCCGTTGCCGGTTTCGTGCGATTGGGGATTTTACCGTTGCCGGTTTCGTGCGATTCCCGTTGCCGGTTTCGTGCGATTGAATTCAAAGAACCGTTGCCGGTTTCGTGCGATTCCCCAGATTTTTGCAAAGAACCGTTGCCGGTTTCGTGCGATTG
>NZ_JAGLBG010000084.1:0-4549 GCF_018260405.1 Deinococcus sp. | reverse complement strand
CCGTTGCCGGTTTCGTGCGATTGGGCAGAAAACACCGCTGTTAACGTGATTTTTTTGGCTCTCTTGCTGCAATGCATTCTTTTATTTTTTATATGTTTTTAAAAACCATTGCAGCAAGAGAGCAATGAGTCAGGCAACTGACCACCGTGGAAAACAGAAATTCTCGAGGAAGAGCAGAACACTATCAAGGCAACTGAACAGGATAGGCCGTGCGGCCCTTCACAGCCCCGTCAAGCCCTGAGAGAACTCAGTAAGGACTTACCTCTCACAATTTTATTTGCAGGCCCTTCTAGGGCCGTTAGAGTGGCGAGCAGCTCTGAGCCTGTTGGATATTGGGGTTCCTGGAGTAGCTGTTCGTCTAGTCAAAGAAAGACGCTTAATGAGCCAGCCCACATTGCCGTCGGTGACGAACTCAACTTCTTTACAAGGCGTTAGGGCACTGGCCTGAGCTTCTTGGTGACGCTGCTGATCTCAGCACGGGCAGATTCCAATTCTTGTGGGGTGGTATACCTCCCCAAGCTCAAGCGGAAGGTTGCCGCTGCGTCGTCTCGTGAAAGTCCAATTTCTGTGAGCACATAGGAAGGTTCAATCGCCCCGGCATTGCACGCTGATCCCAAGCTCAGGGCTAGGAGCGGTAAGTTTGCCAGCAGGGCATCGGCGTCCACGCCCGGCACAGTGATGCTGCTGGTATTGGGAAGACGATGAACGTGATGGCCGTTGAAAGTGACTTCTGGTACAGCTTTGCTAAGTTCCACTTCAAATGAATCTCGCAGTATACGCAGGCGGTTCACTTCCTGCTGTCCTTCAGTCTGCATGATCTGACATGCGAGGCCGAAACCCACAATGGCAGGGACATTCTGTGTTCCAGCTCGCAGCTTGCCTTCTTGACCGCCGCCACGGGATAGAGGACTGAGTTGGCCCTGCCGTAGCGCTCGGCGGGCAAGTAATGCCCCAGCGCCTTTAGGGCCATAAATTTTGTGGCTGCTGAGTGACAGCAAGTCAATTGGCGTGCTGCGCCAGTCAATGGGAATTCGGCCTACCGCTTGGGTGGCATCGCAGTGGAAGTATGCCCCAGCACCTTTGATTAACTTGGCAATTTGATTAATGGGTTGCAGTGTGCCAATTTCGCTATTGGCTGCTTGGATGGAGACCAACAAGGTGTCCTCTGTTAGCAAGTCTGCCAGTGCCTGTAAATCCACTAGGCCAGTGGCATCCACGGGGACATACTGAACGTCAAATCCCTGGTTAGCTAAATCCTGGCAGGGTTCCAACACAGCCTTATGTTCAATGGGCGAGGTAATAATCCTGCGCCGGTGATTACCGCCCGCTGTTGCAGCTCGGGTCACACCATAGAGAGCTAGGTTGTTGCTTTCGGTTGCTCCAGAGGTGAACAGCACATCCTTGGGGCTAGCTCCCAACATAGCAGCCACCTGCTCACGCGCCGTATCCAGTGCATCGGCGGCCTGCTTACCTGGCAAGTGCGTCACGCTGGAAGGGTTAGCAAAGTGGGTGGTGAAGTAAGGCACCATGCCCTCTAAAACCCGAGGGTCGCACGGCGTTGTCGCGTTGTAATCGAGATAAATGATGTTAGACATGGCTAACCCGGAGTGATGCGGGACTCATACTGCCTATACTCGCTGTCCAGCGCATATAGTTCATCCCAGATGCCTTGCCTGAGTTGGATGGCAGGCTTGAGGCAGTAAGTCAGGAAGTCCTCTGGTGAAATTTCGCCATGTGGGAACTGAATTTTCATGAGTCCAGCCGCGATACTGCGCACCGCTTCCTCGTTGCGGCGGTAGGGTTTCTCACCACCTAGTTTTACCGCACGGGAAGCGTAACTTTCGGCCACAAGGTCTTCACGCAGGGCGATAAGTGCATCCCCAAAGAAGTCAGATTTCAGGCCGACGGTGAGCGGGGAGTCTGTACCCACAAGCAGCTTAGAGCTGAGTTTGGGTAATTCCCAGCCGGGTAGAAGTGCCTTAATCCGGTCGAGAAACGCGGTCTCGCGCAGGAATTTAGGGAGTTCCTCGACCAGTGAGTTCTTCACAGGGCGTTGTTGATCGTCCAGCGTAATGTTTGCCAACATCACGAAACCACAATCACTGGCCGTCTCGTGCAGGCCGCCACGGGTGAGTTTGCCGTTTGCCAGATAACCCTTGAGACCGCCGACGATTTCCTCTGGCTTCTCAAATTTAGAGGTTTGTACTTCGTCTAGCACGACTACCTTGAAGCGAGCGAGAATTCCCCAATTGCTGTTAGCGTTGTTTACAAACAGCACTGCGGGCGAGATGTTGCCACCACTGATCAGGCGCACCTTGGGGCTGATATTCTCGTAGGTGAAACTCTTGCCTGTTCCTTTTGGGGCAAGTTCCATCATGTGCATGTTCTTCTGCACGAGAGGCAGCAGGCGGCACAGCAGCCAAGTTTGTTGATCATCGGTAAAGGCTTCTGGATCAAAGCCGAGGGTGGTCAGCAGCAGTGCCCGCCACTCATGCAAGGTGAATTTTTTGCGGGCTTCCTTGTAAAGATTAAGGTTTACGTTGGCCTGCATGGGTTGGAAGGAAAGGACTGCCGCTCCATCTTTCAGCGCTCCCAACTCCACCACGCCCCACATGCCTTGCCGCAGCAAGTCAGGGTGTTCCTCCAGCAAGTTATCGGAAATGTAAGCATCGGAAATGCCGAGAAGTTTCAGTTGCGCGACTCGCTCGGGTTCCTTGCCCTTCTTAATTTGAATTTCGGCTTGCAGTGGCGTCAGTATCTTGATCGCCTGCCCCTGCGCCAGCTTGTGCTTAACGATGTTTTGCTCGCTTGGACCTGGAATCACACGGGCAGCCCATTCCAAGACTTTAGTCGCTTCTTCGGCAGTTAGTTCGCCTGTGCCAGGAACGACTTTCTCTAACACCCATTCGGCCACGTAAGCGGGAATACCACGTTCGCTGAGCTGACTGGCGGGCAAGCGACGTTTATCAATCGCCAGTGACCGGAATACTTCCATGACCTTGGCGTTCAGTTGTTTCAGGGCCACGGCAGCTAGCGCCGTACCCCCAGTTTTAGGGTCTAAGTCAATATTCATCACAGGTCATCCAGGTTTATATCGTTTGAAGAGTACAACTCCTCGCTTTGCAAATTGATCTGAGCATCCACTTCCTGCGCGGCCCCTTCGCCTGCGCGGACACCGAGACGCAATTGCAGTGCTGGGAGGTCTGAGGATTTCGGCCAACTTGGCAGCGGAATCTCCAATTGGGTGACATCGTTGGCAGATAGAACCCAGGGGAGAGATAAAGACACCCACTGGGAGACGGAACCGCTCACCTGCCACACCGTGACCGGCACCTGATTGGGGTTGACGGCCCTCAGCAGCAGGGTTCCAGGTTGTTCTGCCTCGCCCTCGCCCGTCACTTCAAAGGTTGGTAGTCGGAATTCTAGGTCACGAGCGTAAACAGCCCAAGGAATTAGCACTTCCTCAGGTGTGATTCCTCCATGTGGACAAACTTCGGAACCAGTAGCTCCATTTGCCATGTGGAACATTTGATTGCCCCACATGACAGCAGCTTCCTCAGTCATCCCAAATCTTGTCCGGCCTAATAAGGCAAATTCGTCCTTCACTTCAAAGCCTGAAGCTGGAATGTCGCCCCATTGTCCAAAAGCGGCTCTACCCTCTGGTTTGAAGTTCGGCGGTGGCGCAACTGTTCGCTGCGAAGTCATCAAAAGTCGCCCGTGATCGGTGGTGATGACCAGTTGAGCCGGAATGTCTTGTGGAATGCTTTTGAGCATCAGCCCCAGCAGGCGCTCCGCCAAGGCCATAAGGGTAGCATTCGCCTCTGTGCGGGCCTGACTTAGCGTTCCAGCATCGTGATACAGCTTGTCGGTTTTCACGTAATTCCAGAAGACAACATCACCCGGTCTGCCTTCTTTCAGCGCAGCTTCCACTTTGGTTTCCTGCGTGGACGTGATTCCCAGCGGCTCCGCGCCCTCGCTCAGCGTAGGAGCGACGCCCCTCACCAAGGCAGGCTTAGCCTGATGGGTAATGGTGGGCAAGGCTGGAAAGGCCACTTGCACTCCGCAGTCGCTAAGTCGCTGCCCCGTATCTTGCTGCGTCAGGTGCCCCTGCAAAATGGCAAGGTCATATAAGCTGAGGCCGTCGCAAATGGCAACAAGCGTCAGGACACGGCTGTGTTTAAGCGCTGCCGTTCGCGTCCACACCAGATGCTCGGCGTGCGTCCCCACATTCAACGCCTTGGAGTACGTTTTCAGGAACTGCTCCGCAAAATGACGCAGTGTGGGGAGAAGCTGCCCTTGATCTGCATGTTGCGATGTGCGGTATGGAAGGTATTCACGCTGCATCCAAGCACTCCACTGCCCAGGGTCTTCTGGAAGTGCGGCAGGGAGGTTGACAGGCAATTGGCCCATGAGGCTCTGGTAGCTGTGGGTGGGTAGGTAATCGCGCAGCCGCTGAATGGCGGGTTGATTTAAGTGTTCTGGGTGCTCAGTCAGCCACGCTGCTATGGCTGCAGCACCCATTTTTAAAACTTCCACCGCGGCGCCCTCA
>NZ_JAGLBG010000083.1 GCF_018260405.1 Deinococcus sp. | reverse complement strand
CTAGGGTAAGCTGCGCGTTCCACCGTTAAAGCCTAAAACATTTCCCATGGTTAGGGCCTCAGACAGCCTCTTAGAGCCGTTCAATGATGCGCACATTGGCGGAGGTATTGGCGTTCGCTTCATTCTTTGAGTCCTGGGCGGTTCAATCGCACTCCGTCTGAACCTTCTGGTTCTCCCTTACCGGCCCATCCGTTAGCCTGTCATCATGACGGTTCCTTCTAGCACTGCTCAATCCGAAGCCCTGTTCGCCCGCGCCAAAGCCGTGACGCCCGGGGGTGTTAACAGCCCCGTCCGCGCCTTCAAAAGTGTGGGAGGCGTGCCGCGCTTCATCGCCGAGGCGCACGGCGCGTACCTGACCGATGTAGACGGCCAGCGCTACGTGGATTACCTGGGGTCGTGGGGGCCGATGATCCTGGGCCACGATCACCCGGCGGTGCGGGCGGCCATTGCCGACACCCTCACGCGCGGCACCTCGTTCGGCGCTCCCTCGCCGCTGGAGGTCGAACTGGCCGAGCTGGTCACGCAGATTACCGGGGCAGGCAAGGTGCGTTTCGTCAATAGCGGCACCGAGGCCACCATGAGCGCCCTGCGGCTGTCCCGTGGCTTTACCGGGCGCGACTACATTCTCAAGTTCCGGGGCAACTACCACGGGCACGCCGACGGCCTGCTGGTCGAGGCGGGCAGCGGCCTGATGACCAACGCCGAGGGACAACTGGGCGCGGCGGCCCCGAGCAGCGCCGGAGTGCCTGAAGCCTACGCTCACCTGACGCTAGTGGCCGAGTACAACGACCCGGAAGCCCTCGACGCTCTGATGGCCGGGCGCGGCCACGAGATCGCCGCCGTGATCTTCGAGCCGGTGGTGGGCAACTCAGGCGTACTCATTCCTACGCCCGAATTTCTGGCGGCGCTGCACCGCGTTAAGGATCACGGCGCCGTATTGATCGCCGACGAGGTTATGACCGGCTTTCGCCTCTCACTCAGCGGCGCGACCGGTCTGCTGGGCCTGCGCCCCGACCTGTCTACCTGGGGCAAGATCATTGGCGGGGGCCTGCCGGTGGGGGCCTACGGGGGCCGCGCCGAGATTATGGACTACGTGTCGCCGCAGGGGCCGGTGTACCAGGCGGGCACCCTCAGCGGCAATCCGCTGGCAATGGCGGCGGGGCTGGCGACCCTGCAACAGCTTCAGGCCGACCCGGAAATATACACACGCCTGGAAAACTACACCACTGCACTGGCTCAAGGGCTTAAGGCAGCGGCGCAGGCAGCGGGGGTGCCGCTGACCGTCAACCACATCGGCTCGATGCTTACGGCCTTTTTTCACCCTGGCCCCGAGATTCGCAACTACACCCAGGCCGCCCCCAGCAACACCAAAATATTCGCGGCGTGGTTTCAGGCACTGCTGGCGCAGGGCATCTACTGGGCACCCTCGCAGTTCGAGAGCGTCTTCATCAGTAACGCACATTCGGACGCAGAATTAAATGCGACACTCGGAGCAGCTCACATTGCCTTTAAAAATGTTTCCGGAGGGGTGAATCAGTGACTTTACTGCATGACAAGGCCGATATCGTCCGGGTACTGAAGGAAGCGAAAGTGATCGCTGTGGTCGGCTTCAACCGCGACGCCAAGAAGCCCGCGCACTACGTTCCCGAGTACATGAATCGCCAGGGCTACAGCGTCATTCCAGTCAATCCGTCTCTGGTCGGGCGCGGCGAGAGTTTCTTCGGGCAAAAGGCCGTGGCGACCCTGGCCGAGATCGGCACGCCGGTAGACGTGGTCGAGGTGTTTCGCCGCAGCGAGAGCGTCGGGGAGCACCTCCAGGACATCCTGAGCATGAATCCGCTGCCCAAAGTGGTCTGGATGCAACTGGGCATCACCAACGACGCGGTGGCGCAGGAACTCAGGGCCCACGGCGTCGGGGTCGTGCAGAACCGCTGCATGCTGTCCGACCACCGGACGCTGCTGTAACTTCCGGCTGTGCGCGGCGGGGCAAGGCGGTCGCCACGGCCCTGCGCGACGCGGGGTTACAGCGCGGCAGCATCGTCGTCCCCGTCGCCCGCAACGAGCAGGCGGGCCGCGCCCTGGCCGAACAGGTCAGCTGGCCCTAAAGTGCCCAAGCTGTGGCTGCCGACCTGCTGGTCAACGTCACCCCGCTGGGCGTGGCGGGCGGCCCTGACGCGGGAACATTGGCTTTTGCCCCGAACGGGTCGTCAGCGCCGACAGGGTGTTTTACGTGGTGGCCCGCCGCGCCCAAACTCCGCTGATCGTCGGGGCGCGGCGCGGGGTGACTGTGTTGGACATGGGCTGGACACGGGCTGGACATAGGCGGCTTGCAGGCGCTGGAGCAGTTTGTGCTGTATACCGGCGTGTGCCCCAGGCGTGTGCCCCAGCCCTGAGCAGGTGCAGGCTGCCGTGCAGCACGCCCGGAACTAAGCGGGCCGCCTCAGCCTTCAACCAGCCGCGACTCGATCCTGATTTCGCCGTAGGGTTCGTCCTGCTCGGCGCTGAACTGGCCTTCCTTGACGCCTTCGAGCAGGGCTGCAAAGTAGGTCGTTTCCTCGCCCCAGTCGCTGGTGGTCACGCCGCCGAGGGTAAAGGTGTGCAACCGCTTGCCAAAGGCCCGCAGCGCGCCTAGCGCGTCGGCCAGCGTCAGGCGTTCGCGGGCCAGCAGGGGCACGTCTACCTGACGAACGGCCTGCTGCGCGGCCTTGACCAGTTTAGCAAGGCTGCCCTGCGCGTTACGCGGGCGCTGCCGACGTGGGAAATCGACCGGAGCGGCCCGCGCTGGCAATAGACCCGCCCGCTGCTCCCGCCGGGCCGCCAGGAACGCCACCAGCGCTCCTAGTCCTGCCAGGGCCTCGACGCCTTCTACCACGTCGTCGAGCAGATCATCGGTTTCGGGGGGCAGGTCGTCTGGCTCCGGCTGGGGCAGGAGTAGCCGAGCTTTTAGGGCAATCACGCTTGCCAGAGTCGGCAGCAGGTCAGGGTGCGCCTCGGCAAAAGCCAGGGGTTGTTGGCCCGTTACGGCCTGCACCCACCCCAGCACGTCGCGGGTAAGTTGCAGCAGCGGAACCTCGGCAGGCAGGATGCGGCCAGCGCGGAGAGCGGCGGCGAGCTCGGCTAGGGAACCGGAGAAGGTGGAGAGCTCGACGGTAAAGGCGTGCGTTGTTGCGTTGGTCACAGGCCCTCCCCACCTCCTCCCCCTCGCGGCGCGAGGCCCTCTCCTTTGCAACCTTTGCAAGGCCCACAAGGGGCGAGGGTCAAAAATGACGGCTACGGACTGCCGATTGAACCCGGCAGGTTTGGCTTCAATCCGGGCAGAAGAGAGAAAAATACGGATTTCGTAGGATGGACTCGCAGGGCTGCTGGTAAAATCGAGTGCAGTCCGTATTAGAGCTTCAAAAACCCGACTTTCTCGCGCACTTCTTCCATGACCCCCCCGGCGATGGCGCGGGCTTCCCTGGTGCCCTGGCGCAGGGCGTCGCGCACGTAGTCAGGGTCGGCGCGGAGTTCCTCGGCCCGCTGCTGAATGGGTGTGAGATGCGCGGCCATGCCTTCCAGCAGCTTTTTCTTGCAGTCTACGCAGCCGATTCCGGCGGTGCGGCACTCGCGGTTCACCAGCTCGGTGGTGTCCAGGTCAGAAAACAGCTTATGGTAATCGAAAATCAGGCACACGTCCGGGTTGCCGGGGTCCGTGCGGCGCACGCGGGCCGGATCGGTGGGGGCCGCCCGCAACTTTTGCCAGATGTGGTCCAGCGGTTCCAGAATCCCGATGGTGTTGCCCTTGCTCTTGCTCATCTTGCCCTGGCCATCTACACCGGGAATCCGCAGGGCGGCTTTGTTGTAGACCGCTTTTGGCTCGTCGAAGGTCTGCCCAAAATGGTGGTTGAACTTACGGGCAATTTCGCGCGTCAGTTCGATGTGCTGCGTCTGATCCTCGCCCACGGGCACGGTGTCGGCCTTGTACAGCAGGATGTCGGCGGCCATCAGCGCGGGGTACATCAGCAGGCCTGCGGGCACGCTCTCGAACTGGGCGGACTTGTCCTTGTACTGGGTCATGCGCTCCAGTTCACCGACGGGGGTGATGCACGTGAAGATCCAGGCCAGTTCCTGATGCTCGGGCACCTGAGATTGCAGAAAAAACGTAACCTTGCTGGGGTCAAGGCCCACCGCGAAGTTCGCCACCGCCATGTCGAGGGTCTGCTGCGCCAGCGCCGCCGGGTCGGAGGCCGCCGGATTGGTAATGGCGTGCAAGTCTACAACGCAGTAGATGCTGTTTTTGCCGTACTGTTCGCCCAGCGTGACATAGTTGCGCATCGCGCCAAAGTAGTTGCCGATGTGGGGATCGCCCGTCGGCTGGATTCCAGAAAAGACCCGTGACATAACCCAGTGATTGTAGCGGAGCGGGGTAAAAGGTGACTGCCGGGATATAGCCGAGCCAGTCTAGCCGTCAGTCCTCACTCAGCGGTTTCATGGGCTGCATAGGCTCCATAGGTTTCATCGGCTGCATCTTGGGGCCAACCGCGTCGTCGGGAACTTTGGTCAGCCCCACCGCTTCGGCCCCGTTCAGGTCGGGCGCACGGCCCAGCAGCTGCACGCCGTCCCCGCTGATCTTCAGGTAGATTTTCTCGTCGCCGTCGATTTCGGCCACGGCGCTTTCACCGCTTTGCCACAGTTTCGGCGGCGTTTTCCACGCTCCGGTGGTGCGCTCACTGCTCTGGCGCTGACCCGAACTCTCGACGCTCAAGGTGGTCTGTGCGTCGTTCTGACTAAGCGTAACCGTCAAACCACCCGCAAGTTTTCCCTGGTAAGCCATAGCCCAGGATAATCCTATGGGGCAGAACAGGGTCCCTGGCTCAAGGCGAGCTTCAGGGAGGGTGAGAAACGGGCCGGGCGCAGCTTATGCCCAAATCCGCTCTGCTTTGCAGCTTTGCCAG
Source organism: Deinococcus sp. (assembly GCF_018260405.1). Classification (GTDB taxonomy): domain Bacteria; phylum Deinococcota; class Deinococci; order Deinococcales; family Deinococcaceae; genus Deinococcus. The sequence goes on along the minus strand of NZ_JAGLBG010000083.1, from coordinate 6,193 downwards.
TCCGCTCCGATTCAAGGCCGCTCCGAGCGGTGAGCAGGCCATCACCCTGCACAGACTTTTGAAAGAGGTCTATTCTTCCATGTCCTCGGGAAACTCGGCGTTGGTGTATACGTTCTGCACGTCGTCGAGTTCTTCGAGGTAGTCCACCAGGGTCAGCAGCTTCTTAGCGTCGTCGCCCGCCACCGCTACCGTGTTGCTGGGCTGCATGGTGATCTGGCTATTCTCGGCGGTAAATCCGGCGGCTTGCAAGGCGTCTTGAACGGCGTACAGGTCGTTCGGCGCGGTGCTGATCTCCAAACCGTCCTCGGACTCCTGAATGTCCTCTGCGCCGTATTCGATGGCAAGCTCCTGGGCTTTTTCGCTGGTGTCGCGCAGCAGAATAATGCCCTTTTTCTCGAACTGCCACGCTACGCTGCCGCTGTTGCCCATGCTGCCGCCGCGCCGGTTGAATACGGAGCGGATGTCGGCCACGGTGCGGTTGACGTTGTCGGTCAACGTCTCGATGAAAATGGCCGTACCGCCGGGGCCGTAGCCCTCGTAAGACACTTCCTTAAATTCGGCGGCGCCTTCGCCCGCGCCCACCGCCCGCTTGATGGCATTTTCGATGTTGTCTGCGGGCACCGTGTCGGTTTTGGCGGCGGCAATTGCGTTTTTCAGGCTCAGGTTGGCGGCGGGGTCGCCGCTGCCGCCCGAGCGCACGGCGGCCTGAATGGCGCGGATGTGCTTGGAATACATCGCACTGCGTTTCTTGTCGTTGGCACCCTTTTTGCGCTTGATCTGCGCCCATTTGCTATGACCGGCCATGTTGTCTGTCTCTCCTATACGGCTTAAATTTGCGCCCGCTTAAGCGGCCAGGTGGTGGACACTGACCGGCAGCGGGGACTGATTTTTTTCAGTTTAGCGCCTGGCGCTTAGCGGTGCTGAGCGTTATCGCGCAGGTGCTCGGCGTAGGTGTGATTCACGTAGATCTTGCCGCCCGGAACGTGCAAAAAGTACAGCGCGTCGCGCCCGTCGGCCATTTTAAGCTGCGGGTTGATGGCGGCCAGCAGCGCCGCTTCGCCGGGATTATTAATCGGCCCGGCGGGCAGGCCCTTGCGGGTGTAGGTGCTGTAGGGCGTGTCCTTTTGAAAGTCGCCCGCGCTCCGGTCCAGCTCCGGCAGGTTCTTACCCAGTCCGTAGGCCACCGTCGGGTCGCTGCCCAGCGCGATGTCTTCCTTGAGGCGGTTGAGAAACACCCCGGCGATGATCGGCATGTCGTTGTTGCTGGCGGCCTCGGCCTGCACCATACTTGCCAAAATGACCCAGCCGCGCACGCTGAGGCCCAGGGCGCGCGCCTTAGCGATGTTGGCAGGCGTAAATTCCTGCTCCATGCGGGCCACCATCTTTTTCACGATGGCCTGACTGCTGTCCTTGGGCCGGAACTCGTAGGTTGAGGGGAAGATGAACCCTTCGAGGTTGGGCTGCTTGCCGTGGGCGTAGCGGCTGAGGTTCACGTCGGTGAGGGCGGTGGCAATTGCCTTGCCATCGTAGCCAGCCTTGTCGAAGATGGCGGGGATGTCCCGGATGCGCCGCCCCTCGGGGATGGTTACTTTGATCACCGCTAGGCGGGCAGGCCCGGCCAGCACGTTGGCTACCTGCTGGGCGGTCATAGTGCCACTCAAGTCGTAAGCCCCTTCCTTGAGCTTGCTGGCGCTGCCGTTTTTACCCATAATGTAACGCAGGGCGCGGGCATTCTTGATGATGTGGTGCGCCTGGAGATCAGCGGCGACCTGTCCCACGGTCTCGCCCTGGGACACCTGCAACGTGTACTTTCCGCCCCCGGCTGGCCCGAATAGCGACCGGACGTAGATGAGGGTGATCAGTCCCAAAAGCAGCAAAAGTGCCAGCAGGCCGACCAGAATCCTGGTCCAGGCGGGTGTTTCATTTCCTTTTAAACGTGTCATTCTTATGTTCTCCCCATGCGCGAAGTACCCAGACGAAGTGTCAATTCTTCATCTACAGGTGGCCGTGCCCCGAAGCGCGACACGACCCATCCCCCCACCTGTACGGCGACCCGCGCGGCCTCTTCCGGATCGCCGTGCAGGAGCCACTCGGCCAGGAAAGCCCCACCGAAGGCGTCTCCGGCTCCGGTGGCGTCGACCAGGCGGTCGCGGGTGGCCTCGACATGCACGCGCGGCGTCTGCGGCCCCTCGATCAGTGCGCCGTCCTCGTCCATTTTCAGGACCACCAGCGCCCCCGGATACCTGCCGCGCAGCCAGTTAAGGGCCTGTTCGGGCCTGTCCTGGCCGCTCATGGCCCGCGCTTCGTCGGCGTTGGGGAAAATCACGTCGTATGGAACCGTGTCCACCACCTGTAAAAAATTCTCGCGCCCGATCTGTTGAATCATCTGGAAACTGCCTGGATCAAGGCTCAAGGTTATTCCGGCGGCCCTGGCAAGCCGGGCAGCTTCCAGCGCAGCGGCGCGGGGCGGGTCGCGGAACAGGCTCCAGGCGGTCAGGTGCAGGTGGCGGGCCGACTGGATAACGTCTACCGGCAGCTCGGCGGGCAGCAGTTCCCAGTCGGCTCCCTGACCGGTCAACATGGCCCGTTGCCCGCTGCCATCGATCAGGGACAAAATCACTCCAGTGCGGTGGTGCGGACTGGCGATCACCTCGGCCCGCACGCCCTCAGCCCTTAGCTCGGCGGTCGCCAACTCGCCGAAGCGGTCTTGCCCGATCTTGCCAATAAAGCAGCTGGGATACCCGGCGCGTCTGGCCCACACCGCCAGATTCGCGGCGCTACCGCCACCCGAAAGCTCCATCCGGCCAGTCGTGTCGCCGCCCGGAAGCAGCGTGGAGTCGGGTTTCGCCAGCACGTCCCAGGTGAGATCGCCCAGGGAGATCAGCGGGACCGGAGGCTTGAGTTCGCTCATGACTGCCGGGCAGGATACTGGAAAGTTGGCCCAAAGGCGTTAGGCAAAAGCTGGGTCACTAGGATTCCTGGGGCGCTGGGGGCGTGCGCGGGGTGGTGTGCTGCGCCAGTTGGCGCACTGCCAGAAACTGAAACAGCGCCGAAACGAGGTCGAGCAGGCCCCCGGCAGCGTAGACCAGATTCATGGTCGGGGTGGGCGGGGTGCCGTACCCCTTAATGGGCACAAAGTTGATCACCAGCATGCCCAGTGCCAGCGCCGCGCTGAGGTTGAGCCAGTCGGACAGCCGCTCGGCCTGGGGCCGCACCAGCTCGTCGGTTACGGTTGCCAGCCGCACCAGCCCAGCGTTAACCGCGTTGGCCGCCATGATCGCCGCGCCCCACAGGGTCATCATGGCGGTCAGGGCCACCGGGTTGGCCGTCGGAAAAGTGCCGTCCAGAATGACCAGCAGCGTCAGACCCCAGATTACCAGCCGCAGGGAGGTCAGCAAGGGGTACGAAACAGCCAGGGCCCGCAGCGTGCCGTCGGTGGCCGGGACGCCCAGGCCCAGGGTTACGCGCCCGAAAATGGTGGTCCACCACGCCAGCACCAGCCCAGCGAGCAGCATACTGACGGCGTCGAACCAGGCTGCCCCCTGGAAATTGGCATTCCAGAGAAGGTAGGTGGCCGCTCCCAGACACGCCGCCACGTCCAGCCACGAAAAGAGCAGCGCCGGGAAACGCCAGCGATTGTGGCCGGGAGTCGCGGGAGCGCTCACAGACCCAGTTTGGCTTGCAGACGTTCGCGCACGACTTCGGGTTTGGCCTGCCCACCCATAGCCTTCATAACCGGGCCAAACAGGGCGTTCATAGCTTTGGTATTGCCCGACTTCACTTTTTCTACAGTGGCTGGGTCGGCCTGCATGACCGCGTCGATGGCCGCGTCGATGGCCCCGGTATCAGTCACCACGCTCAGGCCGCGCTCCTTGACCAGCGCGGCGGGGTCGGCACCGCTCATCACGTCGGGCAGCAGGTCCTTGGCGATCTTGCCGCTGATGGTTCCGGCGTCGATCAGCCGCACCAGTCCGGCGAGGTGGGCGGGTCGCAATTTGCTCTCAGCAATGCCAATTTCCTGCGCTGTCAGGTGCCCCGCCACGTCGGTCAGCAGCCAGTTGGCGAGCTTCTGGGGGTCCGCGCCACCCTGAAGGGCCTCGTCGTAAAACTTCGAGAGCGCTACGTTCAGGCTCAGGCTCTGGGCGTCGCCCCCGCGCACCCCGGCAGCCAGATAACGCTCCAGCTTCTGCGCGGGTAGCTCGGGCATCCGCGCCCGCACGCGCTCGATCCACTCAGGGGTGATGTCGAGCGGGGGCAGGTCCGGCTCGGGGAAGTAGCGGTAATCAGCCTCGCCCTCCTTGGTTCGCATCAGGAAGGTCTTCTGGCCGCCCTCGTCCCAGCCCAGCGTGTCCTGGGTGATCTTGCCGCCCGCGTCGAGTACCCGCGCCTGCCGCGCCGTCTCGTACTCGATGGCGCGGGCCACGCTGCGGAAGCTGTTGAGGTTCTTAACCTCGACTTTAGTGCCCCAGGGCTGGCCTTCTTGGTGAATGGAGATATTCACGTCACAGCGCATCTTGCCTTCTTCCGGGGTGGCGTCCGACACGCCGAGGGCCTGCGCGATGGCCTGCACGCTTTCCAGAAAGGCGCGGGCCTGCTCAGCGCTGGTGATATCGGCCTCGGTGACCATTTCCAGCAGCGATGACCCGGCGCGGTTGAGGTCCAGCAGGCTGTACGGCGCGTAGGTGGGGTGGGTCAGCTTGCCCGCGTCGTCTTCGAGGTGCGCCCGCTTGATGCGAATGTTCTCACCCGCAACCTTTAAAAAGCCGTCCCGCGCAATCGGGCGGTCGTACTGCGAAAGCTGAAAGTTTTTGGGCGCGTCGGGGTAAAAGTAGTTCTTGCGGTGAAACTGCGTAAAGCCCGACACGTCGCAGTTCAGCCCCAGGCCAAACATCATCGCTAGCTCCACGGCCACGCGGTTGAGGGTGGGCAGCGTGCCGGGCAGCCCCAGCGTGAAGGGGTCGGTGTAGGTGTTTGGCTCCGCGCCGTGGTAGTCCTGTGGGCAGTCGCTAAAAATCTTGGACTTTGTTTTCAGTTGCAGGTGAACTTCGAGGCCGATGACGGTCTGGTACGACATGGAACGCAGGATAGCGCGGCTGCCGCTTTCCGCTGGGCCACCTGTCTCCTTGCCAGGGCTGGCTCTTACAGCCGTCTGCACTGCCCGGTCTGCACGCCGTCGACCCGGACCCAGGTGCCCGCCGGTTCGGTGCGGTTTCCCCAGCAGTTCAGGTCGCTGTTGACGGTCATGCGGTTAATGCGCACGTTACCGGTGTTGCGGTAGATGTTGACCTTGCCTACCACCTGACTATCGTTTAGCGTGACGCTGCCGCCCTGCCCGGCGTCCAGTTGTCCGCCGACGATGGCCCCGGACAGCGCCACCCGCACGAAACCGGCGTCGGTCTTGAGGCTGCCCTGCACGTTGGAATCCTTGACAATCAGGCTCGATCCCTGGGCCAGCAGCAGATTGCCGTGTACGGCGGTGTTGTTCAGGGTGCAGTTGCGGTTCGGGGGCACCTGCACGTCGCCAAAAACCTCGCGGTCGGTGAAGACCCCCGAGCAGCTGGTGGAGGTAGGGCTACTAGGCAGCGTTCCCGACTTGGTCAGGTTAACTGCCGCAGTGTGCGACAGGCAAAGGCTGAGGGCCAGGGGCAGCCCCAGTGAAAACCACAGTCGTCTCATGCCGGCAGCGTAGCAAAGGAAGCTGGCGTCATGGGTCTTCCCGCAACCCGCTGGCCCTCCGGCGCGTACTGCAAGCATGGACAGCTTAGGCGGACGGTTCACTAGACTTCTTGCGAAAGCCAGGCGGCTTGTGCGGTTCGACGATTCACGGTTGCAGCAATGAGGTTCAGTCGGAGCGAAAAACGCCGTCTCCGATGTCGATAAACCTTCTTCAGCACACGAAATATCTTCAGGATGCGGATGACATGTTCCACAGGTTGTCGGAAACTGCTCAGCACTCGATTTTCTCGTTTCTGCTCCCTAAGTGCGGCCAAGTGACCGTGTAGGGATGACCCAAACACCAGGCTATCCCTACACTCACACTTACCCTACACTCACACTGGGCCGCACCTTTTCCCATACTCGCTCTGCGGCGCAGCTCTACGAGTCCGCCTGGTTGGTCTAAGAGGCTGTCTGAGGCCCTAACCATGGGAAATGTTTTAGGCTTTAACGGTGGAACGCGCAGCTTACCCTAGCG
>NZ_JAGLBG010000082.1 GCF_018260405.1 Deinococcus sp. | reverse complement strand
TGCTCCAGCGATTGTGCGCCTGATGAAGAGGGCAGCATGGATACTCCGACGATATGGGCCTCAGACAGCCTCTAAGACTCGGATTGAACCCAACAGTTTTGGATTCAATTCGAGCAGACGCGAGTGGGAAAATACAAATTTCGGGCGTTAGAGCGTTTTGCCAAAAGATGATGCTCTTTTGACCATCTTTTGGCCGAGTGGAACGAGTGAAACAGAAAAATCAGGACGGAGAATGAAGGGGGCGGCAGTGTTGTTCCGACGTGCCCTTAATTCGGAGAACTGCTCTAAGTTGGGCAAAAGCTGCTGCGGAAGTTGAAGCAGAAGACGGAGCGTTACCACCAGTTCCCGAGTCTCTCCTGGCCAGCTTGAAAATGTTACACATGTCACTCAGCGGCGTATCATGACAGGAATGAGTGAACGCAAGTATTTCGGGACTGACGGTGTCCGGGCCGTTGCTGGAGCCTTTCCGCTAACCGCTGGCTGGGTCATGCAACTGGGGGCCGCCGCTGGAGAGGTGCTTAAGCGCCAGAGTGAGCGCGCCACTGTGCTTATCGGCAAAGATACGCGCCAGAGTGGGGACATGTTGGAAGCGGCGCTGGCGGCGGGCCTGACCAGCCGGGGCGTGAACGTCATTCACCTGGGCGTGCTGCCCACACCGGGCGTAAGTTACCTGACGCGCCAATTTGAAGCCACCGCCGGGATCGTCATCAGCGCGTCGCACAACCCCTACGAGGACAACGGCATCAAGTTCTTCGGCGCAGACGGCCAGAAACTGAACGACGCCACCGAACTGGACATCGAGCGGGCCATCGACGAGGTGCCCGGCTTTGCCCCGGTGACCGGCGTGCAGATGGGCAGCGTGACCAACTATTCGGAGGCCGAGCGGCTGTACTTTAGCTTCCTGCGCTCCTACGCGCCCGACCTCAGCGGCAAACGTATCGTACTCGACTGTGCCAACGGCGCAGCCTTCCGCATGGCCCCCAGGGTGTTTCAGGCAGCGGGAGCAGATATTTTCGCCGTGTATACCACCCCCGATGGGCACAACATCAACCGGGGCTGCGGCAGCACGCACATGGATCACCTGCAGCGCATCGTGCGTGAGGGCAGTTACGACCTCGGTGTGGCTTTCGACGGCGACGCCGACCGCGCCCTGTTCGTCGATTCACGCGGCCATGTGGTGCACGGCGACCATATGCTGCTGCTCAATGCCCGCGCACGCGGCGAAAAAGCTGTGGTTACCACCATCATGAGCAACATGGCGCTGGAAGTGAAGCTCAAAGACGCCGGAATCCCGCTGGAACGCACCGCCGTGGGCGACCGGTATGTTCACGAACGCCTGCACAGCAAGCACCTGAATCTGGGCGGCGAGCAGAGCGGCCACGTGCTGTTTCTGGACGTGGCCCCCACCGGTGACGGCATCTTGACCGCGCTCCTGACCCTGAACAGCATGATCGAACTGGGCACCAGCCTGGACGCGCTGTACGACGAGCTGGTGATGTACCCGCAGACCCTGGTGAACGTGCGCGTAACCGACAAGAAAGCCATCGCCGCCGACCCCGCCGTGCAGCAGGCCGTAGCCGACGCCGAGGCGAAACTGGCCGGGCAGGGCCGGATTAACCTGCGCCCCAGCGGCACCGAAAACCTGATCCGCGTGATGGTCGAGGGCCAGGACGCCGCCCAGATTCACGAGCTGGCCGCGCAGGTCGCCCGGGTGGTCGAAGAACGCGGCGCAGGCAAGAGCTGAAGCGACCCGTCAAGGCAGGGGCGGACACGGCAAAATCGCTCCGGCCCTGTCTTGGTTCTGGGTAGCCTGGCTTTGGGTAGCCTGGCTTTGGTTCGGTCAGCCTTCCAGCACGTTCCGGCGAAAGCGCTCGAGAATCGCCAGCCCCACCGCGCCGCTTTTTTCGGGGTGAAACTGCGTGGCGTGCAGGTTGCCCTGGCTGAACGCCGCCCAGAACGGCACGCCGTACTCGGCGACCGCGCCGTCGGTCAGCGCCACGTCTGTGGGCACGTAGTACGAATGGACAAAATAGGCGTAGGCGTCGTGGCCCAGCCCGCGCAGCACAGGCGAGTCGCCGCGCAGCTCCAGCGCGTTCCAGCCCATCTGCGGCACCTTGCGCCCCGGCAACGGCACGAACTTTTTGACCGTCCCCGCGATCAATCCCAGGCCAGGCACACCGGGCGCTTCCTCGGATTCCGAGAGCAGCATCTGCATGCCCACGCAAATGCCCAGCAGCGGCACCCCGGCCTTGGCCGCGTCGGTGACCGGGCCGTGGAACCCGCTCTGGTCAAAGGCTTCCATCACCTGCCGGAAGTGGCCCTGACCAGGCACCACCAGCGCGGCGGCGTGCGGCACATCGGCGGGGTCGGCGCTGACCCTAACCGTCATTCCGGCCCGTTCAAGGGCTTTGGCGGCGCTGCGGACGTTGCCCGCCCCGTAGTCCAGCAGCAGGACTTCAGGCATGGGCGGCTCCTGTCAGTGATGAGTGGTCAGTAGGCAGTGCGCGGTGCACGGTGCACGGTGCGCGGTACGTGGCGTACAGAAAAACCCCCCCAGTCACGCTCGCCATCACAGACTTCCTTTTGTACTCGGCATAGCGTCCGAAGTCACCGCTACAGCGTCCCGTAAAGCCCGTGCCAGGGCCTTGATAATCGCCTCAATGACGTGGTGCGCCTCGCGCCCGGCCAGCACCCGCACATGCAGGGTCACGCCCGCGTGATTGCAAAAGCCGCGCAGAAATTCCCGCAGATGGTAATGGGTCATGCCGCCCGCGTCACCGTACACGTCGAGGTTTTCCGGCTCGAAGGCGAGGTGGGCGCGGCCCGAGAGGTCCAGCACCACGTGGGCCAGCGTCTCGTCCATCGGCACGAAGGCGCTGCCGTAACGCTCGGTGCCCTGGCGGTCGCCCAGTGCCTGCGAAAGCGCCTGCCCCAGCGTAATCCCAGTGTCTTCGATCAGGTGGTGCGGTTCTATATGCAAGTCGCCCGTGCCCGAAATACTCAGTCCCAGGCGGCTGTGGCGGGCCAACGCGTCGAGCATGTGGTCAAAAAAACCGTGCCCAGTGGCCGGCGGCTGGTACGCCGGGGCGTCCAGATTCAGCTGAACGGTGAGGTCCGTTTCGCTGGTCTTGCGGGTAACGGTGGCGGTGCGGGTCATGGGGGAATGGTACGCGGTTTGCCGGACACGGTGCGCGGGTTGTTTGGGGTGGCCCTGCTAGACCCACGCCACTTTCCGGCAACTCGAGTGCTCCACAGTGCGCCAAACACTGCTAACTGTGTGGCTAATATTATGTCTTGACCGTAACCGCATTCTGTTATATCCTAAATCCATGAAATTGAGCGATATTCAGAGACGACTCCAGGCCCCGTTTCCTGCTCACATGGTCATGTGGAAGCCGGGAGCGTTCACCAAAGATCGCAGCCGCGCCCTGATGCTGGGGCACATTGACGCCCGCGCCGTGCAAGATCGCCTCGACGCCATCTGTCCCGACGCCTGGAGCTTTGAACTCGAAGTCGTTGCGGGCACCAGTCACCCCGTGGTCAAGGGCCGCCTGACTGTGCTGGGCGTGAGCCGGGAGGATATCGGCGAAGCGGGTGAGGGCGAACTGGGCACGCTGAAGGCCGCCAGCAGCGACGCCCTGAAGCGCTGCGCGGTGCAGTTTGGCATCGGGCGCTACCTGTACGACCTGCCCAAACAGTGGGCCGACTGGGACGACAGCAAACGTGCGCCCAAGCAGCCGCCCGAGCTGCCCGAGTGGGCCCGCCCCGATCACGAGCGCACCCCCGGCAGCGCTCACCTGGTGCAGGCGATGGATCAGTTGAGGTACGAATTGCCCGAAGATCTCGACCTGCAACGCGAAGTGTACAAGCACCTCAAGGCCGCGCTGGGCAGCCTGCACCCGGTGAATAACGGGCAGGCCGCATGACCGCTGCCTCGTTCAAGCGGGTAGCCGAGGCCCCGGCCCACACTCCGGTGAGCGTTGACAGGCCCCTGAGCAGCGAGTGGACGCCGCCCGCGCTGCCCGACTCCCTCGGCCTCATCAAGGTCATGGGCGGCGTGCTGGCGCTGACGCTCCTCAGTTGCTTTCTTCTCAGTGTGACCTGAGCCTTATACGGACTCGTAGAGCTGCGCCGCACAGGGGCAGGCGGTGCCCTTCTGGGCCAGCAGCGTAGGCCCTATTTTTCTCATACGGTAACTTCAAGGGGCTTGTGTCAGGCAGATTGTCACTGCGTCTTGACCAGAGAACGGGGACGGAAAGGCGCAGACAGGAGCGCGGGGCACGGCACCTTGCCTGAGCTAGCATCTTCCCCATGCTGACCAGGCCGAGTGCGCCGACTGCCGCCTTCATAACCGATGCTCCGCGTGTGGCGGGCAGTGAGGTCTGGCTGCGCGACCTGCTGCCGCTGCTGGGCGGGTACGGGGTGCAGCCCAGCCTGTTCCTGCCCCGCCGCGAGACCCTGACGCCCTTTGCCGAAGCCTTTGCTGACACCGACGTTGCGCTGCACTGGTACGACGACCCCGCCGCGCTGCCTGAACTGACCCGGCCCTATCACCTGCGGGTGGTGCAGGCGTGGGAGCCGCGAACCTACGCCCAGCTGCTGCCCCGGCTGGCCGCGCCGCGCGTGGTGGTCAGCCACGACCAGCTGGATTACCACTACCCCGCGCCGATTCGCGCCCTGTACCGCGAGATTTACCGGGTGACCAAAGCCAGGGCCATTGCCAGGGCCGACGGGGTTATCACCGTTTCGGACTGGGGCGCGGCTTTTTTAAGCGGCCGGATGCACCTTGACGGCGTGCAGGGCATGACCAACGGCGTAGATACGTGCAGGTTTCGCCCCGCCGACGCCCCCGAGCGGGCCGCCCTGCGCGAGTCCCTGGGGTTCGGGGGCTTTACGGTGCTGGTGCCGGGGCGCTTTACACTGGAAAAAAACCAGTTGCTGGGCGTTCTGGCCGCCCGCCACGCCCCCGAGCTGGACTTTGTCTTCGTGGGCGATATGGATTCGGGCTTCGGGAAGCTGGCGCAGACGCTCAAAGCCCGCCTGAGCCTGCATAACGTGCGCTTTTTGGGACGGCGCTGGGACATGCCGGAGCTGTACCGCGCCGCCGATGTCCTGCTGCAACCCACCCTGGCCGAGAACCAGTCGTTGGTCACCCTGGAAGCCATGAGTTCCGGCCTGGCCGTCGTGACCACTGCTATTCCTGCACAGACCGAACTGGTGCGCGGGGGCGTGGACGGGCTGTGCATTCCGGCAGACCCGGCGCTAATCGCCACCGCCCTCAGTGCCCTGAGACAGCACCCGGAGCGGGCCAGGGCTTTTGGCCTCAGCGCCCGCCAGCGCGTGCTCGAGCGGCATACGGCCCAGCAGAGCGCGGCGCGACTGGCCGAACTGCTCAAATCGTTTGCCGAGTGAACTGGGCCATTTTGAACTCAATCCGAGCGGACGCGAGGAGGAAAGATTCAGAGCGGCATCCATATGGGGCCTGCCCGCTGTCTTGGGCAAAACGGCACCCGTATGGGGCCTGCCCCCCTCTTGGTCAGGGCGCAATCCGTATAAGAACAACCCTGGCGCGAACTTCTTTGTGGCTCAAGTCCGTGCAAAAGAGGAAAAATCACGCCATACTCGGAGGCGCTTAAAATTTTACGCAGTCCCCGGAGGATTTCTTATGTCCGAAGCAGTCATCGTTTCTACCGCCCGCACGCCCATCGGTAAGGCTTACCGTGGCTTTCTGAACGACACCCACGGCAGCGACATCGGTGCCCACGCCGTCCGGCACGCCATCGAACGCGCCGGAGTCAGGCCCGAGGAGATCGAGGACGTTATCATGGGGTCCGGCAATCCCGAAGGGGCGACCGGCAGCAACATCGCACGCCAGATCGCCTTGCGGGCCGGGCTGCCCGTCAGCGTCAGCGGCGTGACCGTCAACCGCTTTTGCTCTAGCGGCCTCAACACCATCGCGTTGGCGGCCAATCACGTCATGGCCGGGCAGGGCGACGTCTTCGTGGCGGGCGGACTGGAAAGCATCTCGCTGACCCAGAACGAGCATGCCAACACCTACCGTCTGCGCGGCGAGTGGCTTATGGAGCACAAGCCCGAAATCTACATGCCGATGCTGCAAACCGCCGAAGTGGTTGCGCGGCGCTACGGCATCAGCCGCGAGCAACAGGATGAGTACGCCCTGCAAAGCCAGCAGCGTACAGCCGCCGCCCAGCAGTCGGGCAAATTCGACGACGAGATCGTGCCGATGACAGCCACGATGAAGGTGCAGGACAAGGCCACGGGCGAGATCAGCGATAAAGAAGTGACCCTGAAACTTGACGAGGGCAACCGTCCCGAAACCACCCTGGAAGGCCTGCAAAAGCTGAAGCCCGTGATCGAGGGCGGCGTGATTACGGCGGGCAACGCCTCGCAGCTCTCCGACGGCGCGGCGGCGGTGGTCGTCATGAACGCCGATCTGGCCCGTGAACGCGGCCTGCAACCGCTGGGACTTTTCAAGGGCTTTGCCGTCGCTGGCTGCGAACCCGACGAAATGGGCATCGGCCCGGTCTACGCCGTGCCCAAGCTGCTAAAGCGCCACGGCCTGAGCGTTGACGACATCGACTTGTGGGAACTGAACGAAGCCTTCGCAGTTCAGACCCTGTACTGCCGCGACCAGCTGGGTATCGACCCGGCCAGGTACAACGTCAACGGCGGCGCCATCAGCATCGGGCACCCTTACGGCATGAGCGGCGCACGCCTCACCGGGCACGCTCTGCTTGAAGGCAAGCGGCGCGGGGCCAAGCACGTCGTCGTGACCATGTGCGTCGGCGGCGGCATGGGCGCGGCGGGCCTGTTCGAGGTGCTCTGAGTTAAGTACACTGCGTTTATCTTGTAGATAAACCGCGCGGAGCGCGTAGCAGAAGAAAGTACGTTGGAGCGGGAATGGAAAGGTTCCGGTGCTTTCCCGGAATCTCGCAATGTTAGCTTCAACGTACTTAACCTATACGGACTCTGTCGGTGCTCTTACGGGTTTTAACGCAACACACGGCAGTCCAGATCACCACTAAAGACGCGCTCAGGGGAAGCCCGGCGCGTCTCTTGCAGTTCCGGTAGTGTGGCTCTGGGCCGACGCCACACCAGAGCGCGTGCTATTTTTTCCGTTATGCGCGTACTTCACACCGCCGATTTCCATGCCGGACGGCTCCTGCGGGGCTATGACCGCACTCCCGAAATTCACGAGGCGCTGGTCGAGATCGCGGCGCTGGCAAAATCCGAGCGGGCCGACGCGGTGCTGATCTCCGGCGACCTCTTCGACACCGGGAACCCCTCCGCCGACGCCGAGGCGGCTGTGTTCGACTTCTTTTTGCGGCTGCGCGACGCGGGCATTCCGGCTATCGCCATCGCCGGAAACCACGACAGCCCCGCCCGCCTGGGCAGTGTCACGGGGCTGCTTGGCTGGATCGGCATTCAAATGGTCGCCCAGCCCACCGCCAACCCGCTAGACATGGTGCGCGGCATCGAAACGAAGTCGGGCGAGTCGCTGGTTGTGGGCGCTTTGCCCTATCTCTCGGAGCGCAGACTGGTCAAGGCCGCCGACTTGCTGAACGGCGACGTGGGCGCGTGGCGGCAGAAATACCGCGAAGGCATGGGCTTTTTTCTGCGGCGGCTGGGTGAGGGCTTTCGCGCAGGCAGCGTGAACATGCTCATGGCCCACACCACCATCGACGGCGCGGTGCCCAGCGGTTCCGAGCGCACAATCGAGTTCGACCTGACCAACCAGTACACGCTCTCGGGCCTGCAACTTCCGGCGGGGGCGCAGTACGTGGCACTGGGGCATATCCACAAGCCGCAGACCGTTTCTGAAGCGCCGCTGGCCGCCTATCCGGGCAGCATCATTCAACTCGATTTCGGTGAGGGAGGCGAGAAAAAACAGGTTAATTTAGTCGAGGTAGAAGCCGGACGCACCGCCCGCATTACCCCGATTCCGCTGGCGAGCGGGCGCGAACTGCGTACGATCCGTACCGATCTGGATACGTTAGAAGCTCGGCTGGAACGCGAAAAGGAGTTCACGGGGCTGCTCAGGGTGGTCGTGCGTGCGCCGGGAGGCACCGCGCTGCCGGGCCTCAAGGACCGCGTGCTGCGGGTCGCTCCGAACAGCCTGGCCGTCGAGCTAGACGCGCAGCATGAAGAGCTCGCCCTGCCCGAATTAAGACGCGAGGGCCTGAGCCTGATGGAACTCTATGAGCGTTACTGGCAAGAAAGGCGCGGCGAGTTGCCCGCTGACCTCCGCGCCGCGTTCAAGGAAGCTGACGAAGCCGCCCGCGAGGAGATTCCGGCATGACCAGAACTTCCACCACTTGCCCACAGGAGGCCCCATGCGCCCGCTGAAACTTGACCTCCAGGGCTTCACGGCCTTCCGGCAACTGACCGAACTGGATTTTAGCGACCTTGAACTGTTCGCGCTGGTCGGGCCGACTGGCAGCGGCAAAAGCAGCCTGCTCGACGCCATGACCTTCGCGCTGTACGGGCAGACTGCGCGGCTGGGCGCTTTGGGCCTCGACGCGCTGATCTCGCAGGGCGAACGCGCCCTGAGCGCGTCTCTGACCTTCGAGGTCGGCGGCGTCACCTACCGCGCCTCGCGCACCAAGGGCCGCAAGCAGGCCGAAAACGAGGTGCGCTTCGAGCGCCTGGACGAAGATGGCCGCTGGACTGGCCTCAACGACGGCGGCAGCAAGGCCATCTCCGAACGCATCCGCAAGGTGGTGGGGCTGGACTTCAAAACCTTTACCCGCAGCGTCATGCTGCCACAGGGGGAATTTGCCAGCCTGCTGCACGGCAACGGCAAAGAGCGTCAGATGCTCCTGGGCGAACTGACCGGTCTTGACCACGTGCAGGAGATGCAGAAGGTCGCCTCCGAGCGGGCCAGAGACCTTAAGGCCGAGTCGCAGAGCCTGAACAATGTACTGCTTAGCGAATACGCCAGCGTGACCCCCGAACTGATCGCCGGGCTGCGGGCCGAACGTGAACGCACCGACGCGGAGGCCCAGCAACTCAGCGAGACCCGCGAGCAACTACAAACCCAGGTCAACCGCCTGCACGAAGCCGAAAAAATCTGGCGGCAGCACGAGGAAACGGCCCGGCGACTGAGCACCTTGCAGTCGCGCTCGGCCAGTATCCAGCAGGGCGCCACCAGAGCGGCCCAGGCCCGGCGCGTGGCGGGCGTCATGCCGCTCATCGACGCTGCCGAGCGTGCCCGAATCGCCCACGAACGCGAGGCCCGCGAATTAGCGCAGGCTCTGGCCGCAGCCCAGAGTGCCGCGCAGCAGAGCGACCAGGCCGCCGCGCACGCCTCACAGGCCCAGGCTCAAGAAGCCCGGATTCCGGAACTTGAACAGCGGGCCGAAACCCTGCGCGAGGCCGAAGCCGATGCCGCTCGCCTCAAACGCGCTGGGGGCACGCCTCAGACGACCCACCCTAGCCCGCTCCCCTGGGACGAAGAGGCTCACCACGCCGCCCGTGAAGCCGCCCAGAAAGTCGAAAAGATCAGGCTGGAGCGCGTGCAACTCGAAACCCAGAAGGTCAGCCTGAAAGCGGCCCAGGAACGCTTCGCCGCCGAGCAAAAACTGCACGCCGCCGAGAGCGACGAACTGGAGCGGGTCAGACGCGAAGGCACCACCGCCAAAGCGGACCTTGCAGCCGCCCAGAAGAACCTGGAAGAAGCCAAGCTCGAAGGCGGGCTAGCCTCCTACCGCCCGCACCTGCATGTCGGTCAGGACTGCCCGCTGTGCCTGCAAACGGTCAGACAGCTGCCTCAGGCGCCTCTGGCAGACCTGCGTGCCCTGGAACAGAAAGTCACCATGCTGGCTGCCACCCAGGACGAGCGCCGCAACCGCTTCAGCGAACTCCGCGGCCAGCTTAAGAGCCGCGAAACGTGGCTGAGCGAAAAACTCGCCGAGAACACTGACTGGGAAGCGCAACTGGCCCAGCGTGAACAGGATCTGCGGCAACTCGAAAGTCACATCACGGGCGATCCCCAGACCGAAGCGTTGCGTCTGCTGGCTGGGCTGGCGGCGCGGGTTCGGGCCGCAGGCAGTGACCCCGCAGCCGCCCGGCGACAAGCCCTGGGGGACATCCAGAAGATTCGGCAGGAGATTCAGAATACGGCCAAGGCCCTGGCCCGCGCTCAGGGTGATCTCGCCGCTGCCAACGCGACGCTAAAAGCCACGCAGTCTAGTGCGGCGCAGCGGCAAGCTGACTGGCAACAGACCCAGCAAGGATTAGAAGCGGCCCTGACCGCCTTGCAACTAAATGTCCCACAAGCCCGCGCAGCGGCGTTACCCGAAAACGAAATCACGTCTCTTGAGCACGCGGCGCGTGATTACGCTGCCCAGGTCGCCCAGTTGCAGCAAGCTGTGGCCGAGCTGGAGCGGCAGCTGGGCGCTTTTCCCTTTGTGCCCGCAGAACTTGTTCAGGCAACGCGTGACCTTAGCGCTACGGACGCCGCTCTGAGCACCATACGGGAGCGGGCCGGAAGCTTGGCAGAGCAGGAACGAGCAGGCCGCGAACGTCTGGAACGGAAAGGTGAAATTGAAAGCCGCGCCGCAGCCGTAGCGGGCCGTTTCGACACCTGGCAGGCCCTGACCAACAGTCTAAAAGCCAACGAATTCCAGCAGTTCCTCCTCGCCGAAATCGAGGCCCAGCTGCTGGCACGGGCCGGAATCCTCCTTCACGAAATCAGCGACGGACGCTACCGCCTGGCACTAGAAAATGGCGATTACGTGGTGCAGGATCTCTGGAACGCAGGCGAAGCACGCGGCGTCAAAACCCTTTCCGGCGGCGAAACCTTCCTGGCGTCACTGGCTCTTGCCATAGCCCTGAGCGATTACCTGGCCGGAAACAAGATTCTGGGGGCACTGTTCCTCGATGAAGGCTTTGGCACCCTTGACCCTCAGGCCCTCGAAGCTGTAGCCGGAGCTTTAGAAAGTCTCCGCACCCAGGGCCGGATGGTCGGGGTGGTCACCCATGTCGAGAGTCTCTCGGAACGCTTGCCCAGTCGTCTACTGGTGACCAAGAGTGTAGCGGGGAGCAGCGTTCAACGCTTAGACAACTAAGAATGTGTGCCCCTCCAAATTAGGGGCATGAACTGGGGGCGCACGTTTGGGATACACAAACAGCGCAAAGCCCCCCAGTTTCCTGGGGGGCCTAAAGGTCAGATGGTAAAGAAGAGAAGTGTATTGTGGAGCGCTATAGAAAGGAGGTGATCCAACCGCACCTTCCGGTACAGTTACCTTGTTACGACT
>NZ_JAGLBG010000081.1 GCF_018260405.1 Deinococcus sp. | reverse complement strand
CAAAGGAGGGGACTGAGGAAGGGGCGAACATTCTGGTAGAGTCGGGGAACGTCCCCGAGGAGCAGTTTTGTTGTCACTAACAGAAATTGTCCCCTATCGGGGACGATTTCTCATAAAGTTTGTCAGGCCGCCAGGGGTGAACGGTCAATTTCGACTGCGTTCCCAGGCACGCGCTGAACAGGTCGCGCAGCGCCCCGGCCAGCTCCGGCAGGTCGGCAGCGCTGAACAGGTCATGTTCCAGCGGCCCGCGCAGGCTGGACACTTCCCGGTAGGCCGCGAGATCACCAAACGAGCGGGTGTAAATGGGCCCTTCTTCTGGCGAAAACAGGTAGGCTTGCACGTCCACCACGCGCAAAAACCGTACCTCTACAGTTTCGCCCGCCGCGTTGTCGTAGCGCGTTTCCTGTTCGCGGCCCCGGCGCTCGGCGGTGTGCTGCGCCCCGTTCAGGTCTGCGGCCTGCACCAGCCAGAATTCTTCACTGTAGCTGGCGCTTTTGTCGCCCACCTGTGTTCCGAACAGCAGCAGGGCGACGAAAAGGCTGTCTGGCATTACCGCACCAGTTCCCGCACTCCGCCAGGCGCAGCGACAAAGGCCCGTTCGGCCATGCCCAGGAACAGCCCGGTGTCCACCACGCCCAGCGTGCCCTTGATGCGGCGTTCCAGCGCGTGTGGGTCAAACTGTTCGGGCAACTGCGCGTCGTAGATGTAGTGGCCGTTATCGGTTACGTAGGGCTGTGCGCCGGGCTGACGCAGACGGCCACCGGGCAAAAACTCGCGCAGACGCTCGACCGTGCTCAGAAAGCCGAAAGGCAAGATTTCGATGGGCAGCGGGGCCTTTTCGCCCAGCCGGGTCACGATCTTGGTGTGGTCGGCGATGATGATAAGACGCCTGGCCTGCACCTCGGTCATCTTCTCGCGCACCAGAGCGCCGCCCAGCCCCTTGATAAGGTCGAGGTTCGGCGCGATCTCGTCGGCCCCGTCGATGGCGATGTCGAAGGGTCGCGGGTCGAGCGGCTCGGTCTTGATTCCCACCTCGCGGGCCAGTTGCTCGCTGGCCTCACTGGTCGCCACCCCGACGATGCCGGTCAGTTCGCCCGCCGCGACCTTGCGCCCGAGTTCCTCGATGGCGTACTTGGCGGTGCTGCCGGTGCCCAGGCCCACGCGGTCGCCACTGTTGACCAGCCCCACGGCCCGCAGCGCGGCTTCTTTTTTCAGGGCTTCGAGACCGTTCACTTGGCCTGATCCTGCTCAAGAGCCTTGGCGACGGCGTCGGCGTGGCCCTCGACCTGCACGGCCAGCCACGACTTGACCAGTTTACCTTCCGGGTCAATCAGGAAAGTCTGGCGCTTGATGCCCTGCGTGACCTTGCCGTACAGGTTCTTTTCGCCCCAGCTCCCGATGCTTTTTAGGAACTCGGCGCCGTAGTCGCTGAGCAGCGGAAAAGGCAGGCTGAACTTCTCGGCAAATTTGCTGTGGCTCTCGGCGTCGTCGGCACTGACGCCCAGAATCGCCGCGCCGCGCGACTTAAGCAGCGCGTTGTCGCGGAAATCGCAGGCTTCCTTGGTGCAGCCGGGGGTGTCGTCTTTGGGGTACACGTACAGCACGACGTATTTTCCGGCGTAATCGCTTAGCCTATGCGTCTTGCCCCCGGCGTCGGGCAGTGAGAACTCGGGAAAGGCCTGGCCGGGTTGCAGGCGCTCAGGGTGCAAGGGGGCAGATTCGGTCATGCCTGTCAGTCTAACGCGGCCTGCCCACTCAGCCTTTGGGGTACAGCACCGCCTGGGTGCAGCGGAACAGCGCCATGAGCTTGCCCTCGGGACTGCGTACCTCGGCGTCCCAGACCTGCGTGGTGCGCCCGGCGTGGACGCTGCGGGCCTCGCAGGTGATGGTGCCCTCGCGGGCGGTGCCCAAGTGGTTGCTCTTAAGTTCGATAGTTGTGAAGTTCGCGCCCTCCGGCAGCAGCAGCCGCGTGCCGTATCCGCATGACGTATCGGCCAGCGCGATCACCGAGGCCGCGTGCAAAAAGCCGTTGGGCGCACGCAATTCCGGGCGCACAGTCAGTTCACTGCGAATCAGGCCACTTTTACCGTCCGTTTCGACATGGATAAACTTGACCCCGATCAGGCCGGGCAAAAACCCCTGACCACGTGAATTGAGTTCTTCCAGCGTCGGCAGTTCAGGCATCTGCCTCAGCCTAGCGCGGCAGGTTAGGTCAGACGAATGGCGGTTCAGCAGGGCAGGGTAAATGCAAAGTTCGACACGCGAGGGAGCTGCACTGCCCCAATTCCCCCCTCTGTCCCTGCGGGACATCTCCCCCACAAGGGGGGAGAGGGAGAAAACCACGTCGTCAACAACGAAATCCTATTCTTAATCATTACTTTCCGAATAGGCACTTAGAACTGAACCTTTGTTCCTCTTCCCACCTACTGCGCCACCACCTAGAGCAACGAGGGCCGTCGTGCCCGAAGGGCGCGGGCCTAGGAACCGTGACCAGACATTTCGTCTCCAAGACCCCGCCGGTCGCATCTTCCACGTTTGCCCGTCGCCTGCAACAGCATCCACCTCCCCAGCGGAGCGCCGCTCCCCCTGCCCCTCTGGGGTAGGGGGCTGGGGGGTGGGGCATAGACGCAAAACCCCCACCAACTCACCGAGGCCAGATCCGCCCAATCCAGTCCTGAGGATTCGTCCCTTCTCCCCGTACCCTCATTTCCAGGTGCAGATGTGGCCCGGCGCTAAGGCCCGTGGTGCCGACCAGCCCGACCTTCTGCCCGCGCACGACCCGGTCGCCCACCTTGACCAGCAGTTTGCTCTGGTGGAAATACATGCTGATGACTCCGTTGCCATGATCGATGGCGACCAGATTGCCGCGCACCGGGAACTTGCTGGCGATAACCACCGTGCCGTCGTTGACCGCGTAGACAGCGGTGCCCACGGGCGCGGGGTAGTCCAGGCCGTAGTGGTAGTTCACCGGCCCCCCCGCCACATAGGTGCGCGGCTGCCCAAAGCTACTGCTTACCGCTCTGGTGTTCAGCGCCGGGGCGAAAGGCTTGCTCCAGACCTGGGGCGTCCGCAGCTCATAGACGTTCTCGACGGTCTTTTCCTCGGCGGCGCGGCCTGGGTCTTTCAGCAGGCCACCGATTTTGGGCGGCAGGTTGAGGTGCTGAATAGGCTGGTCAAGGTTGGCGACCGGAATCTGCCCGCGCACCAGTTGATCGCCCAGTTTCACCTGATAGACCACCGGGGTCGTCTTGCCCAGCACCACGCGGCCCAGGATGCGGTACTCGCCCGCCGCGCCCACGGGTCTAAGAATCTCGTTGGGGCGGCGCACGTTTTCGCCCAGTTCGCTGGGAAAACTGACCGTCACGTCGCCTGCCCTGGGGCCCGAGAGCCGCATGACAAAGGCGTCGCCCATAACCAGCCGGGTGTTTGCCACGCTGATGTCCACGCCCTCGATGTGGGTGCCGGGCGGGGTCGGGACCAGTTGTTCGGGAGACAGGGCGTCGGGCAGTTTGGCAGCGGGCAGGCCGGTATTCACTGTGCTGATGGGACTGGCGCTAGCACTGCCCGCCTTCTCGTTTTTGGGGCTGGCAGCGGAAACCGGAGCGGCGGGCGCGGCAGCTTCAGCGGGGGTTCCGCTGAGCCGCAGCACCTGGCCCAGGCTGATGGTGTTGTCCTGGAGATTATTCAGGCGGCGCAGTTCGTCTACGGTTATGCCGTTGGCGCTGGCAACCGAGTAAAGCGTATCGCCCTTTTGTACGGTGTAGGCGCCAGCGACGCCCGTCAGCAGCGCGGCGGCAAGCAGGAACATTCTGCGGTTCATGTCCGACAAGATACGGGCTACAGGTGAGAACTGCGCCCGCGCTGCTGGCAGAGTCTCTCCAGCGTCCCAGACGGGCTCCGGACTACGCCTGTGCCTCGGTATCGAGCGTAATCGTCACCGGCCCGTCGTTGGTCAGGTCGATGACCATGTGTTGCCCGAAACGGCCCTCCCCGACGGGCAGTCCCAGCGCCCGCAGCGCCGCACTGAACTCGCCGTACAGTGTCCTGGCCTGCTCGGGCGGCGCGGCGGCGATGAAGCTCGGGCGGTTGCCCCGGCTGGTGTCGGCAAACAGTGTGAACTGAC
The DNA here is from genome assembly GCF_018260405.1 of Deinococcus sp. Lineage (GTDB taxonomy): Bacteria > Deinococcota > Deinococci > Deinococcales > Deinococcaceae > Deinococcus. The sequence continues at coordinate 7,679 of NZ_JAGLBG010000081.1, read as the reverse complement.
TGATGCTCAGTACCCCGCCGCCGATGTCCTGCACGCTGCGGTTCATCTTACCCGCGTCGTCGTTGAACACGCGCAACTTGGCGATCTTGGCCGCCAGCTGCCGCGCCGTTTCCGGGGTGTCTCCCGGCGCGACGCCCAGCAGCACCAGAAAACCAGGGCCGGTTTCGCCGGTCAGTTCGCCCTCCACGTGGCAGGTGGCGCGGGTGACCCGCTGCACTACGGCCCGCATCTTAGTTGTCGGCCATCGGAAGTTCGGTGTTGCTGGCTGGTGTGGCAGCCAGGCGTTCGCGCAGGCTGGTCACGGCCCCGCTTAGCAGGTCGGCCTCGGTAAAGTCCAGGTTGCCACGGGTTTTTTCGGCCAGCATGGTCAGCAGTTTCAGGCTGCTCTCGGCGGTCTGGCGGGCGCGGCTCTGGTCCAGCAGCAGGCCGTCGCGGGCGGCGCGGGCACTGGCGGCGTTCAGGTCGCCCAGCGCGGCCTCGGCGGTGGCCTGAAGCATGTTGACGAGTCCGACGAATTCGGGGTGAGACATGGGGGGAAGATAACAGGAAGGCGTGTGGCTTGGAACACGTGGCCTGTAAAGCCCCGTGCCACTGCCTGGGCTAGAGCCGCCTTTCTCCACAGGCAGCCCGCTACGCGCAAGTCCCCTCACCACACGGCGATATGCCCGTCTGTCCGGCTCTCCGTGCCGCCTTCAAGCACGCCGCTCACCGGGTCACGGCGGATCATCTGGCCCCGGCCAAAGCTGCCCGCACCGAGTTGTACCGTTACCTCATGGCCGCGTGCAGCGAGCTGGCGGGCCATATCTGCGTCCAGGGCGGCTTCCACCTCCACCTTTTTGCCTGTCAACCACTGCCAGCGCGGAGCGTCGAGCGCCTGCTGCGGGTTCATGCCGTAGCGCACGGTGTTTAGTACCACCTGCACCTGGCCCTGGGGCTGCATAAAGCCCCCCATGACCCCAAACGGCCCCACTGGGGCACCGTCGGCCTTGCCCAGAAAGCCGGGAATGATGGTGTGGTAGGGCCGCTTGCCCGGCTTCAGCGCATTTGGGTGCGCCGGGTCCAGGTGAAAGTTATGGCCCCGGTTGTGCAGCGCGATTCCGGTGCCCGGCACCACCACGCCGCTGCCAAAGCCCATGTAGTTGCTCTGAATCAGGCTGACCATCTGGCCCTCGGCGTCGGCGGTAGCGAGGTAGACCGTGCCGCCTGTGCTGGGGGCGTGGGTTGCCGGGTCGTGTGCCCGCTGCGAAATGTGTTCGCGGTGCGCCTGCGCGTTCTGGGCCGAGAGCAGGGACTCGACATCCACCGCCACATGGCGTGGGTCGCCAACATAGCTGTGGGCGTCGTGAAAGCCGCGTTTCATGGCCTCGATCTGAAGGTGCAGCCCGTCCGGGTCGTCGCGGCGCTCAGGCAGCTTCAGGCCCGAGAGCACCTTCAGCGCGACCAGCGCCGCGATGCCCTGGCCATTGGGCGGAATTTCGTAGACGCGGTGGCCGTCAAACTCGGTCCAGATTGGCGTGACCCATTCGGAGCGGTGCGCGGCGAGGTCGCTGGCCCGCAGCAGTCCCCCGGTGGCGCGTGCGTGGGCCTCTATAGTGGCAGCCAGTTCGCCCTCGTAAAAGGCCGCGCCAGAGGTTGCGGCAATCGCTTCGAGGGTGCGGGCATGGTCTTCGCTGCGCCACAGCGCCCCTGGACGCAGCGTCATGCCCTGCGGCGCGAAGACGCGAAACCACTCCTCCAGGATGGGCAGGTGCAGGCCCCGGTAAACGTCGGTGGCCTGCGCCCAGTTGGTCGCCAGTACGGGCGACAGCGCAAAGCCTTCGCGCGCGTAGCGGACGGCTGGAATAAGCACCTCGGCAAAGTCCAGGCGGCCAAAACGGGCGTGCAGGTCAGCCCAGCCGCGCACCGCACCAGGCACTGTTACGGGAGTCCAGCCGTACTTGGGCATCTCTTGACCGCCCAGCACGTCCAGATTCAGGGCTGCCGGAGCCGCGCCGCTGGCGTTAAGGCCGTGCAACCTACCGCCTGCCCACACCAGCGCGAAGTTGTCCCCACCCAGACCGTTGCTGGTCGGTTCGACCACCGTCAGGGTGGCGGCGGTGGCAATGGCCGCGTCCACCGCGTTGCCGCCCGCCTGAAGGATGCTCAGGCCCGCCTGGGCCGCCAGCGGTTGACTGGTCGCTACCATGCCACGCTGCCCGTAGACCGGACGGCGCACGACTGGATATTCGGGTGTAAAAGTCACCACCCCAGCATAAAGATTCTGGTCGGGCTTTTGTTTGGCGTGGCTTTATACGGACTCCGCTCAACTTCGCCGCGCCTGGAAAAGCGCCAGATGTGCCCGTGTCAGCAGCCCTACGAGTCCTTACCGGGAAACCCGTATGGGACTCGGCCCGGCCCCCACTTTCGCTAGAGTTCTATTGCGAAAAGTGCTTTAGGTTCACAGAACGTCGTCGGCGCTGCCGCGCTTGCGGATGTTGTTCCGGGTCTTGCGCCAGCGCAGCGCCCTTACGATTGCCGGGGCGACTGGGTTCAGGTTGAGGTCGTAGGCCGGATACCATACGCGCTGCTCGCTGAACTTCAGCTTCATCTTGAACACGCCGTAGCTGTGCTTGCTCTCATCGAGCACGCGTGGAATGCCCCAGAAGTCGAACAGTTCGTACCCCCGGCGCTTGGCGTCCAGCATGGCGTTCCAGTAAAAGGCATCGGGGGCCTTGCTGTCCTTGAAGGGCGTGCCGTCTTCCTGAAGGCGGTCGTCGCGCACGCTGCCGCCGAACAGGTAGTACGTTCCCTGGCCCATCGCTACGAAAAACCCGCCCGCCAGCGCCTTGCCCTGGTAGCGGCTAAGGACGATGTACGCCTCGCCGCCGTGCGCGTTGCCCTCGCGCAGCATCGTCTCGTAGTAGGCGCGGGGAAAGGCCCCCAGTTTGGCGCGTTCGTTGGTAGCGGTAAAAATCTCCCAGAAGGCGTCGAAATCGTCGTCGCGGCCCGCCACCACGCCCAGCTTTTCGGCGGTTCGCACGTTGCGCCGGGCCATGCTGGACAGTTCTTTCATCATCTGATCTTCGCTGCGGCGCAGGTCGGCAATGATGGTGTGTTCGGGCTGCTCGGTCACCGCGCGGTGAAAGGGGCCGAACGCGGCGGGCAGGTGGTCGTACGAGGCGTCCTCGGTGGCGTCGTAGGGCACAGGCGGCTCGATTTTCAACAGGGTATCGGTGGGGCGGGCCACCTTTTTCACGGCCTCGGCAAAGGCGGGCAGGTAGTCCAGCGATTCCAGCGCCGGGCCACGCGGGGCATACAGCGTGCTCAGGCCGGGCACCAGACGTTTGCGGATCAGTTGCACTGCGCCCACCGTGCGGCCCCCCTCGGTAATCAGGTAGCGCAGCGGTACCTGTCCCAGCACGCGCCGGGCCTCGCCGTAGCCCCAGCCCTGCAAGGCACTGGTAATGGGCAGGCTACTTACCGCGTCGTCGTACACGCGGGGGTCGTTCATTTCGGTCAGGGTCAGACGCACGGGGCGAATTGTATCAAGTGCCGCTGTGATGCGCCCCCGTACACGGCTTTCTCACGCCGTATCAGACCCGCACGCTAGAGTGAGTGCAGACATGAAAAACGTTCTCCTGACCCTTTTCCTGCTGACTGGCGCGGCCCTCACCCCGGTTGCGCTGGCCCAGACCACGGCCACCCCGGCAGCGCCCCAGCCGACGACCCCGGCCCTCACGACCCCCACCACTCCGGTGGCTGCTCCGGTGGCGCCCGCCACCCCTGCTGCTCCCACTGCTACGGCGCCCGCGCCTAAGCCAGCCGTTCAGCCCGACGAAAGCGCGGTGGTGGCCCAGGTCGGCGCCGAGAAGGTCGCGCTGGGCGAGTTCAACCGCGACTTCCGGATCGCGGCGGCCCGCATCGTGAACCAGCAGGGTATTCCCTTTGATGAAGCGGTTCTTAAGGAATTTGCCGTCGCCCGCCCGGATTTTCTTAAGCAGTACGCGCGGCAGCGGGGGCTGTATCAGCTCGCCCGCGCCAGCGTGAAGCCTGACCAGGCCGCCGTCAACGACCAGGTGGCCAAAGCCAGGGCGGATTTTAAGACCAACGCCGAATTTACCAAGGCGCTGGTTGCCACGGGCTACAACACCCCCGAGGTGCTGCGCGGGGCCGCCGAGCAGCAGAATGTCATCAACACTTATCTCGGCAACGTGCAGAAGAAGTTCAAGGTCAGCGACACCAGCGTCGGCAGCTATTACGCCCTGCACAAGTCCGCTTTTACGGCTCCTGCCCAGGCCTGCGTAAAGCACATTCTGGTGCCTACCAAAGCTGAGGCCGACAGCGTGGTCAAGAGCCTGTCGAGCGGCGGCAACTTTGCCACTCTGGCCCAGGCCAAGAGTCAGGACCCCGGCAGCGCGGCCAAGGGCGGCGACCTGGGTTGCCTCTCTGCCGGACAGACTGTCCCCGCCTTCGACAAGGCCAGCTTCAGCGGTCCAGTGGGCAAAACCCAGGTGGTGCAGAGCGAGTACGGCTGGCACGTCCTGGTCGTCACCAGGCGCACCCCGGCGGGGATTAAACCCCTCAAAGACGTCTCAGAGCAGATTCGTGACCAGCTCAGCCGCGACGCGGCCCAGAAGTACCTCGACTCGCAGATTGCCCGCCTGAATATCAAGACCTTTCCCGAACTAGTGGCTGTAGCGGCCCCCGCCGCTGTTCCGGCGACTCCTCTTCCGGCCAAGGCTCCAGCGGCTGTCCCAACTGCGCCCGCCCCAACTGCTCCTGTCCCGGCCACTTCCGTTCCAGCTGCTCCTGTTCCCGCTACCAAATAAACTTTCTCTGCGGTCTGGGACGCTCCTGGCGGTGGGGGCGTCTCATTTTTCTGCCAGATGCTTTCAGGAAGTCGGGTCGCCGCCCTACGCCAGTTCCATACTGGGGAGGGCAGGCGAGACCCAGGGATTTCCGCGCAGCACGAAACGCCACGGGAGGTTGCGGCCTTCTTTGATGCCGACCCGCGCCGTAACCAGCACCTGCTCTTCCGGGACAGGGGAGGCTGGGGGCAGCAGATGAAGTTCGGGACTGTCGGCCCGCGTGTGGCTGATTTTCATGGGCTCCAGGCCCAGCGCATAGACCAGTTTGGCCGGGCCATTGGTCAGGTGGCGTTCGCGGGTGACGGGGCGGTAGTCCAGCATTCTGCCCACGCCTTCTTGCGGCTCGATAGCGCGAATGAGGATGCTGGCCGCGATTCCTTCGGCGCGGCAGCTGACCTGGAGCAGCGGGTGACCGTGGGCGGTCCAGAACAGCCAGTGGCCCGGCGCAATGGCCATTTCCGCGCTGCGGGCGGCGTGAAAGCGTCCGGCGGTGCAGGCCGGGTCTCGCGAGCAGTCGTAAGCCTCGGCCTCGACCAGCTTGCCGCTGAGGCGCTGGCCTTCAGGCGTGATCCGCACCAGCGTGCCGCCCAGCAGTCGGCGGGCTAGTCGCACCGGGTCGGCATCGAAAAAGTCGGGTGGGAGTGGAACCGGCACATTCACAGTCTGCGGCTTTTATTAGGGGAAAAATAGAGTGGGCTAAGCAGCTCCCAGTTGCCGTTGCGCCTATCTGGGGCAAGTGCCCGAATCCGCTCCGGGGCAACCTCTACGTTTTCTGAACGCTTCACCAGCTTCAAAGGGTTAGGCTGGTTGCACTTCAATCCAAAGAGGAAAACATCATGATGGATATTTTTAATGCGCTTGGCGGAATAGACACGGCACAGCAGCAGCTCAGTCAGCAACTTGGTACCGACCCCCAGCAGACCGCTTCGGCCCTGGAGGCGGCGGTGCCCCTGCTGTTAGGGGCCATCACTCGTAACGCGACCACCCCGGACGGCGCAGCGGCCCTCGACAACGCGCTGAACGACCATAGCGGCGATACCCTAGGACTGTTTCAGCAGGGCCAGTTGCCCGACATGACCACCGGCCAGGGCATCCTGGGCCACGTTTTCGGCAGCCAGCAGAATTCCGCCGTCAACGCCGTGGCGCAGCGTGCAGGCATCAGCCCGCAACTTGCCATGCAAATTCTGATGATTGCCGCGCCGCTGGTCATGAACTATCTAGCCCGTCAGCGCGGTGGGCAGAGTCAGAGTGGTGGTCTGGGAGGCGACCTAGGCAGCGTGCTGGGCAGTGTCCTTGGTGGGAACATGGGCAGCAATATGGGGGGCGGCGTGGGCGGCGGCCTGGGAAGCATTCTCGGCAGCGTGCTCGGCGGCAATATGGGCGGCGGTCTGGGGGGCATGCTGGGCGGAATGCTCGGCGGCGGCCAGTCGCAGCAGGCGCAGGGGCCTACGCAGCAGGGCTACGCGCAGCCCGACTATCAGCAGCAGGGCAACGCGCAAAACGGCGGCAGCATGTTCCCTGGCTATACCGATAACAGCGGCGCAGGCAACAGTGGTCTGGGCAACGTGATGAACGCAGGCCAGCAGCCCCAGCAGCACGGCGGCGGCCTGCTTGGTACGCTGGAAAGTGCCCTGGGCGGCGGCAACTCCAACGCCCTGGAAGACCTGATCGGGATGTTCGGCGGCAAGCGCTGAGCTAAGGGCCGACAGAAATCCCCGGTAGCCTGGGCGCACCAGGGATTTTTACAGCTGTGTCCGGCAGTGTTGAGTCGGAATGCTTTTACGGACTGCCGATTGAAGCTGGTGACATACCAACAGATAAATCCGATTGGCTTCTCAGGACACGCTTGCTACAACCCGCTACGTTTTGTCCTGATGGGGCTGCCCGCCCCGAAATGCCTTGCGGCATGGGTTCCTCGTCTGAGACGGAAAGGCGGCATTTCAGCACAGGCTCTTTCTTCGGTTCCCACACGCATATTAGCACGCTTCAGCTTTCGCTTAGCCGTCCTTTGGACGGCGTGGGCTATCCATCCCAGGGTTAAAACCCTAGGCTTTCCGCCCACACCCTTTTCTGTAATTTCAGATTCAATTCAGGCCGAGGCGAGAAGGAAAAATACGCGTTTTGCGGTACAGGCGGTGCCCTCTTGCCCAAAACGGCTTCTTGGTCACAACGGCACCCGTATGGAGCCTGCCCGCACCCAGAATGGGGCCTGCCCGCGCCCCGCATGTACCAGAATTGAGCGGAATTCGTATTAGACGCTGATGCTGGCGCGGGGTTCCAGGGCGTAGAACGCGACCACGGCGACCAGGGTGCCGATCCAGCCGGGGGCACTGCCCAGTTGCAGGTCGAACACGCGGCCCAGGATGGTGCTGCCAAGCTGCCCGGTCAGGTGATCGCCATTTTGCTGCGCCACGATGTTCCAGCCCACGATGGGTTCGCCCATATAGCCGGTCACGCGGTCCACGCCACGCAGGGTCAGTTTCTGGTTGCCCACATTGCCCCTCAGCTCGCCATCGGTCAGCTCGATGAGCACGCTGTCGTCGCCCACGGTACCCTGTACGCCACGCTCGGTGATTTCCAGTTCGATGTCCTTGCCGTGTAACTTTCCGCCCGCGCGGCCCACGATTTTATCGCCGTCGATGGCGCAGCGGATATCGTATCCGTCTGCACCACCCAGGCGACCTTTAATGAGATCTTCCATAAGTTGAAAGTATAGCGGCTAAGCAGGTCAGCCGAGCAGAGCTGAAGGCTCATACAGGGCAACCGCAAAGTCAGCTTAATGTGAATGGGTGAATGATTCCTCGTCTCAGAAGGTAGATATTCCTAGTCTTA
>NZ_JAGLBG010000080.1 GCF_018260405.1 Deinococcus sp. | reverse complement strand
GTCGCTAGGGTAAGCTGCGCGTTCCACCGTTAAAGCCTAAAACATTTCCCATGGTTAGGGCCTCAGACAGCCTCTAAGAACGGCCTGTGGCCTGGCGGCCCTCAGATCTGAAGGACATAGCCGACATTACGGATGGTCCGGATTCGCAGGTCGCTGTCTGCCGATTCCAGCTTTTTGCGTAGCTGCGAGATACGCACTTCGACGCTGTTGCTGCTGGGGGTTTCCCAGCCGTAAAGGTGAGATTCGATGTCGGTGCGGGAAAACACCCGCTCGGGCGTGCGCATCATCAGTTCCAGAATGCGGGCCTCGTGCTCGGTCAGGTTGATGTTCTTGTCGCCCACTGTCATCAGCAGGCTGGACGTGCTGAGGCTGGTATTCCCCAGATTGACCCCTGTTCCGGCGGCGGTGCGGCGCAGCAAAGCCGTGATCCGGGCGTCGAGTTCGGGCATGGCAAAGGGTTTGGTCAGGTAGTCGTCGGCCCCGGCATTCAGTCCCGCGACCCGCTCCTGCACGCCGCTGCGCGCTGAGAGCACCAGCACCGGCGTAGAGCTGTACTGCCGCAGCGACTGCACCAGATCCAGGCCGTTGCCGTCAGGCAGGTTCAGGTCAAGCAAAATCAGCTGGGCGCTGTGCATCCCAAGCCACGCCTGCGCGTCTTTTAGGGTGGCGGCGTGGTGCACCAGATAATCGGCGGACAGGTATTCCTTGAGCAGTGGCCCGAGGTATGGATCGTCTTCGACAACAAGAATCTGCGCGAGCATGGGTCATTCTCCTTTGGATGGGGCGGTGCCTTGCAGTATGCCAGAGAAGTGAATCCTGAGGAATCAGTCCTGAGCGGTGAGGGGGGAGCTCTGATAGCTTGCCTTATTTCAGCTTACTGATGTCCGTGGCATGCAAGTCACGGCTGAGCGGTGAGTCCGGCGCGGCGCTGTTTTGCCCGGTGGTCTGGGTGGTCAGCGAGAGCTTGTACTGCTGGAGAAATTTGCCCAGGGGCAGGCTACCGTTGCCCGTAACTGGCCCGGCAGCGGCAGCGGCTTTCTCATCGCTGCTGGTCAGCAGGCTAAGTTGGCCGTTCTTGAGCAGGCCGTCGTAACTGCTTTGCAAGCTGCTGAAGGTATTCCTAGACTTTTCATCTGCCGACTGGCTGAAGATGACCTTGACCGGGCCGCTGTAATCCTTGACCAGCTGAAGGCTGAACTTGCTGCCGCTGCTTTCGCCAGCGCCAAGCTTTGTTTGCATGTCGCTGTCCCACACAATCAGTTTCAGCGTCTGGCCAGGGGTGGCAAGCGCAAAAAACAGCAGGGGGGGCAGGAGTCTTTTCATCATAGGCAGTGTATCCATTCGGTAGAGTCAACTTGGTGGTACTCATTGTCATTGGTCGTGTCCGCAGACCGGGCCGTCGGCAAGGTCTACCGACAGACTAGCGCCTGAATCTGACGCCGCCTTGACTGAAACATAGTGCTGGATTTAGAGAAGGGGCGTATTGACTGGGACAGCAGGGGCCTGCGCTTCTGCCCTGGAAGGGCTTCCAGAAACCGGGAACCATACAAAAAGCGGCCCGCCATAACGGGGGCCACTCATGAGAACACTTATAAGGGCCACTTAGAACAGTTCTCCGAATGATGGGCACCTCGGAACAACACCGCCGCCCCCTTCATTCTACGTCCTGCTCATTCTTGTTCACTCGTTCCACTCGGCAAAAAGATGGTGCTCTTTTGACCATCTTTTTGCCTTTTTGCAAAATGTTCTAATTTAGCGGGCGACTTCCACGGCGCGGCTCTCGCGCACCACCGTGACCTGTACCTGGCCGGGGTATTCCATATCCTGCTCGACCCGCCCGGCGATTTCGCGGGCCAGCAGGGTCGCCTGGGCGTCGGTGACTTTCTCGGGCTGCACAATCACGCGTACCTCGCGCCCGGCCTGAATCGCGTAGGCCTGCTGCACGCCGGGAAACGCCACCGCGATTTGCTCGAGTTGCTCCAGGCGGCGCACATACGATTCGAGTTCCTCGCGCCGCGCACCGGGGCGGGCCGCCGAGATCGCGTCGGCGGCGGCGACCAGCACCGAGTACAACGTCTCGCCGTTTTCGGGGTCGTGGTGGTGGGCGATGCCGTCGATCACAGCGTCGGGTTCACCGAAGCGTTTGGCAAGGCTGATTCCGATTTCGACGTGCGTGCCGTCGATCTCGCGGTCGATGCTCTTGCCTACGTCGTGCATCAGGCCCGAGCGGCGGGCCAGAGCCGCGTCCAGCCCCAGTTCGTCGGCCATGATGCCGCACAGGTGGGCGACCTGAATGCTGTGCTTCAGCACGTTCTGGCCGTAGCTGGTGCGGAAATACATTCGCCCGAGCAACTGCACTAGCCCCGGCTTAATCCCGATGACGCCCGCTTCGATGGCCGCTTCCTCGCCCTGGATGTGGATAAAGGACTTCATCTCGTCCTGGGCCTTGTGAACCATCTCCTCGATGCGGGTCGGGTGAATGCGTCCGTCGGCCACCAGCGCGTCAAGCACATGTTTGGCGACCTCGCGGCGAATGGGGTTGAAGCTGCTCAGGATAACGGCTTCGGGCGTGTCGTCGATGATCAGGTCTACCCCGGTCAGAGACTCGAAGGCGCGGATATTGCGGCCCTCACGCCCGATCAGGCGGCCCTTCATGGCGTCGTTGGGAATCGGCACCACGCTGACCGACAGCTGGGCGCTGGTCTCGCTGGCGCTGCGCTGAATGGCCTGCGCGATGATCGAGCGGGCGCTGCGCTTGGCGTCGGCACTGGCCCGTTCGAGCATGGCCTTGACCCGGATGGCCTTTTCCTCCTCGAGTTCTGCGTCAAGCTGGCCCAGAATCTGGTGACGGGCGACTTCGGGAGTCAGCTGGGCGACCTCGTAAAGCTTGAGATCAATCTGCTTGCTGCGCTCGGCCAGCTCGTCTTGCTGGTCACGCAGCCCACGCAGGCCCGCTTCCAGCTGGCTTTCCATGCTGTCGAGTTTCTCGCCGCGGGCATCGAGCTGCTCGGCCCGGCGACCCAGGCGCTCAATCTCGCGGCCCAAGTCCTCGCGTTCGCGCCGGGTTTCCAGGCGGTCAGCGGCCAGCGATTCACGGGCCTGCGCCGCCTCCTGCCGGGCCTGCTGGCGCTCGGTATCCAGCTGTGTGCGCTGGGCCTGAAGCTGGCTTTGTTGGCCCTGAAGCTGACCCCGCTGCACTTCGAGCTGCGCGAGCTGACTGGCGACTTGACTGGCCGCCACGCTTTCGCGTTCCGCTGCTTCCAGCATTCTGTGGTCTGCGTCCTGCACACGCCGGATGGCGTCCTGACTGGCTTGATCTGCCTGCGTTCTGACTTGCGCGGCGGCTTGATTTGCCTGAGCGAGAATCCGCTCTGCTTCTGCCTGGGCTTCGCGTTGCAGCCGGTCGTCGATTTCGGCCTTGTGTTGCCGAAACTGTGACCGGGCCACGAGAAACCCACCGACCAATCCCATCAGGATGCCGATAATCCAGTAAACAATAGGCATTTTCGGCTCCTTGTGGTTTCTTGAGAACTTGTGGTTTCTTGGGAACTTGAGACATTGAAGTGCTGCCGCTGCGAACGCCACACTCAGCACGTTAAGTTTGAAAAGGCGTTCGCCCAGCAGTCTAACGGCAATCTTATGATTGTTACGGTGGCCTGATTATCCCCGGGCCGCTTAGCTGGCAGGGGGGGGCTGTTTGGGCAGGCCGGACGCCCGTGGCTGGCAGCCGGGATAGTGATACAACTTTTTCTATGACCTCTGTCCCGCAACCGCAGTCACAGTCGCAGCCCGAGCCGGAAGTGAAAAGCGGCATTCGCGCCGCCGTGCGGGCCGTTCCTGCCTACCCTTTCGTGCCGACCGACGCGCCGATCAAACTCGACCAGAACGAAAACCCCTACGATTTTCCGGCGGAACTGAAGGCCGAGGCGACTCGCCGGATGCTGGAGCGCCCCTGGAACCGTTACCCCGACCTGCACGCCGACACCGTGCGGGCCGCCATTGCCCGTTACGAGAGCTGGGACGAGGCGGGCGTGGTCGTGACCCCCGGCAGCAACGTGCTCATCAAACTGCTGACCGAGCTGGCAGGCATCGGGCAGACCGTGCTGGTCACCGACCCGACCTTCAGCGTCTACACCCTGGAAGCCTCGCTGCTGGGGGCCAAACTGGTAGAGGTTTCATTGAACGCCGATTTTTCGCTGCCAGTGCCCGAACTGAGCGCCGCACTCGAGCGTGAGCAGCCGGGCGTGTTCTGCATTGCGCAGCCGCACGCCCCGACGGGCCACCTCGATACGCGGGCCGATGTGGAGGCGCTGGTGCAGGTCGCCGAGCGCTGCGGCTGGATCACGGTGATCGACGAGGCCTATTACCAGTACGGCGGCCACGATTACCGTGACCTGGTGCGCCGGTCCCCTGGCACCCTCAGTCTGCGGACCTTCAGCAAGGCCTGGGGTCTGGCGGGCGCCCGTCTGGGCTACCTGCTGGCGGGCCGTGACGTGGCCGAAAACGCCCAGAAGCTGGTGTCGGCCTTCAATATCACGGTGTTGGGACAGGCGGTGGCCGAGGTCGCGCTGGAGCATCCCGAATATATGCAGCGCCGCGTGGAAGAAGGGATTCGGGAGCGGGAGCGTGTGCTGGCGGCCCTGAAAGATCATCCGACCTGCCAGGCCATCCCCAGCCAGTCCAATTTTTTTCTGCTGCGTACTCCGGACGCCGACGCTGCTTACCAGCATTTTCTGCAAAGCGGCGTCGTGGTGCGCCGCCAGGACAAACTGCACCTGCTCCAAGGCTGCCTGCGCGTGGCGGTCGGCACACCCGCCGAGAACGACGCTTTTATCGCGGCGGCTCAGGCGCTGCGCTAAGTACAGGGGGGGCTGAATTGAGAGAGCCTAGTGGCTGACCGTTTCGAGCCGCCGCCGGAGTACGCGCCCCGCTCGGTGCTGCGGCGCGACTGTACGGCGTGCGGCGCGTGCTGCTCGGCTCCGGACATTCACGCGCTGCAAAAGCCGCTCGGCGTGCCCTGCCCTCACCTGGACGCGGGCTGTCTGTGCCGTATCTACGGGGCGCGCCCGGCGGTCTGCCGCAACTACCAGCCTGACTGGGTGTGCGGCGAGGTCGCTCCGCTGCCTAGCCTAGGCGCCCGGATACGGCGCTTTCTGGAAATTTACGGACTGGAAGGCGAAATTCCGGTACTTGAGTAAACTTCTGGTCAAAGTCGTCCATTCGCGGCAGGGTCTGAACTCCATGGAGGTCAAGACTCATGGCAGGCCCTTAGGTATGGGTAGTGCCCTCTTGGGCAGGGCGGCACCCGTGATGGGGCCTGCCCGCCTCTTGACCAAAACGGACTCGCTTGAGCAAGCCTGGTCGCTTCTTGACCAAAACGGCACCCATGATGGGGCCTGCCCGCTTCCCACCTGTCCCAGAATGTAGCGGAATCCGTAGTAGACCGGCCTCGCTACGACGTTGGCAGGTGGTTTGGGGACTCAAACTGGATTCAGACTTCCAGCATTAGCTGGTGCAGCATCTTGACGTGATCGGCCCAGCGGTCCAGCCGGATGTGCTCGTGGCTGGCGTGTGCGCCGTCACCGGGAGCGCCCAGGCCGTCTAGGGTCGGGGCAATCGGGGCCGTAAAGTTGCCGTCGCTGCCCCCGCCCACGATTTCGTGCCCCAGCTGAAAGCCGAGGTCGGCGGCGATCTGCTGCGCCTGGCCGAACAGCTGCATGGTGGCCGCCGACTCCTCGAAGGGTGGGCGGTTGAGTCCTCCACTGACCTCTACGCGAACCCGCTTGTTGCCCGGCTTCCAGGAGCGGATGGCGTGGTCAATGCGCTCGCCCTCGGTCACGGTGGCGACCCGCACGTCCACTTCCAGCCGCGCCGAGGCCGCAATCACGTTGGCGGCGCTGCCTCCCTGAATCAGCCCGGCGCTGACGGTGGTGCCCTTGGCGTGGTCGGCCAGGGCTTCGAGAGCCAGCACCGCTTCTGCCGCCGCCGAGATCGCGCTGGCCCCCAGTTCGGGGCGGTTTCCGGCGTGACTGGCAACGCCGCTCAAAGTCAGCACATAGTTGCCGGTGCCCTTGCGCCCGGTTTTCAGGTTGTGGCTATCGGCCACGGGCGGCTCAATCACCAGCACTGCGCGGGCCTGTTGCGCCGCCGCCTCGATATGTCCCCGGCTGCTGCCACTGCCGATTTCCTCGTCGGGCGAAACCAGCACCTTGACGCCGCCCGTGGGCCAGCGCTCGTCGCGCCGCATGGCCCGCAGAACCTCAAAAAGCCCCACGATGCCGCCTTTCATGTCGTAGCTGCCAGGACCGTAAAGCCTAGCCCCGTGTTCGTTCATAGGCATGTGCGCCAGCGTGCCGTGCGGCCAGACCGTGTCGGCGTGGGCCAAGATCAGCAGGTACTTCTGGCCTTCTTGCACACCGAAACTCAGTTCGGCAGTGCCGCCGGGCAGGGCGTGGACAGCCGCGCCGAGGTCACGCGCCCAGTCTTCAATAATCGCGGTCACGCGGGCCACGGCGGTGGGGTCGCTTGACGGCGACTCGGTTTCGACCAGGGTACGCAGGTCGGCCTGCATGGCGTTCAGATCGGGTTCCATGTCAGTCATCGTAAGCCCGCCGGGACGCTGCTGGGCTAGGTGGCCCGCCGCTGTGTTTGCTCCGCGCTGCCCCGGCCCCGCGCTTCCTGTTACGCTAAGTCATGTTGCTCGTCCTCAACGGCCCCAATCTCAACCGCCTCGGCCTGCGCGAACCCGGCGTGTACGGCGCCTTGACCCTCGAAGACCTGGAGCGGCAGTGCGAAACCTGGGGTGCGGAACTGGGCGATTCGGTGACCTGCCGCCAGAGCAACTTTGAAGGTCAGCTGCTCGAATGGGTGCAAGAGGCGCAGGAACAGGGCTTTGGGGGCATCATCATCAATCCCGGTGCCCTAACGCACTACAGCTACGCCCTGCGCGACGCCATCGCCGGGCAGCAGCTTCCGGTGGTCGAGGTGCATATCAGCAACGTGGACGCCCGTGAGGAATTCCGGCACAAGTCGGTCACTGCTTCGGTCTGCAAGGGCAAAATCAGTGGCATGGGCTTTTTGGGTTACCGCTTTGCGATGGAGTATCTCACCGAGTCTCAGGGCTAAGGCGGCCCCGGCTCCAGATAGGTCGGCGTTTTCAGGTGGGCCGGAATCCCCGTGACCAGCACCTCATACTTGCCCGTTACGAAAACCTTGTAACCGTACTTTTGCAGGATGCGCCGGGCGTTGGTCACGTCGTTCATCAGCAGGCTGAAATCGGGCCGGGCAAAGTTAAGCAGCCGCGCTCCATAACTCAGAAAGCCGTCGCGGTAGCGGGCGTTCGGAAACCCGAGAACCAGGCCGCCAGACGGCGTCAGGTGATGCCGGTGCAGCGCCGCCAGCACCACATCCTGCCTGACTTGCGGGCTTTGCAGCAGACTAAGGGCCAGCACAAGGTCGAAAGTTCCGAGAGACTCCTGCGGCAGCCGGTTGATGTCCAGGGGCATAAAGGTGGCGGCGGGGTAGCGTTCTTGGGCGGCGGCCAGCGCAGAAGCTTCTAGATCGACCCCCACGATCTCAAACCTCCGTTCGGGGAAAGCCAGCGCCAGCACGTCGAGTTCACGCCCAGCATTGACTCCTAGCGCCAGCACCCGACCACCGCCCGGTGGATTGACCCGGCGCACCGCTTCAATCAGGGTCAGCAAAAAAATGGGTTCCTCCAGTTTATCGACCCTGGCCCAGTCGCCCCTCGCGCTGTATCCAGCCGCGTCCGGCGCCGCCAAGCGGCCATAGAGCCGGTAGTGCAGCTCGATCCGGCCCGGCGCGCTCTGGTAAGGCGTGAGGCAATGGGCTTCTAGGGCGTCGGCCAGATCGACCCAGGTGCTCAGGGGGCGGTGTCTTCCGGCGGGCGTCAGTTCGCCCGCATACTGCCCCAGCCCCGCCACGGGGTCCGGCACGCTGAAAGTCGTTTCGCCGTGTTGTCGCAGCGCCGCCTGTACCAGTGGAACAATGACCGCCAGCGGCTCGGTGGTAAAGGACAGTTTGCTCATGTGGGCCGGGACAAAGACAGAAACGGGGGCAGACAGGCCATGGCTTCAATGGTATCTGGACTGCGACCAAATTCTTGGAGTCCCCGGACATTTTGCCCTCGGGCGGCTTGCAGGCGCCGCTAAGGAGCTCTACAGTTATGCGGATTTGTGGAAAAGCGCCCAAGCCCGCTGCGCAAGCCGCTTTACGAGTCTACTTCTACCAGCAGCGTCTTTTTGCCTTCCCGGAATCCCGGAAAGGGTGTAACTCAATTTTGCGAGATACTTCAGCATGATCGAACCAGTGTGGGCAGATGCGATAAGGGCAAATGGACTACGCCAGATACCGGAACCAGGGTTGGCCTATCGACTCGGGACAGATTGAGGGAGCAAACAAAAGCGTGATTGGGCATCGTTTGAAGCGTTCTGGACAGCATTGGTCAAGACCAGGCACGGCTGGAATGGCGGCTCTACGCGCACGGAACGCATCTAAAACGAATCCACTGCCATTTCGAACCCTGCGTCACCGCGCTTTCCCAGTCTCGCAATTCTGAGTTACACCTCCCGGAGACAGTCCGTTGACAACTGCCGATTAACATGGCTTAGTGAAGACCCTACCTTTTGGCTTGACCAGTCTGACTGCCGTCATTCTCCTTTCTGGTTGCCAGCAGGCCGCCGCACCCCTCAGCTCCTCCACCGCGAGCCTGGGGGCGCAGTCGGTCACGGTGCAGGTGGAGTCCAAGTGGACACTGCGGGATGACCAGGCCGCCGCTGCCCGCAGCAAACTCAACTTGTACAGCAGTAACGCCGAGCAGCGCACCATGTACTTCTACGACACTTGGAACCTTGACCTCTACCGCCAGGGATTGATCATGCGTGCCCGCAAAGTAAAGGACGGGGACGACGAAAGCACTGTGAAATTCCGCCCTATGACCGTCAAGGAGGCGGGCAACTACCTGAATTATTCTGGCTTCAAGTGCGAGATTGATGCAGTGGGCACCAACCAGGTTTCCTCTTGTTCTTTCAGTACGGTGCAGCCCACCGGGCAGATTGACGCTGTACGTGACGGATTTCTGTCCATCAAGAGTCTTTTCTCCAGTAACCAGGAGGCGTTTGCCACCTTGAAAGTTCCAGTGAACTGGTCAACCTTACAGGTGTTGGGGCCGACTCCGGCGCAAGTCTGGAAGAAAAGTGTTTCCAGCCTGGCCTACCCGTACACGGTGGAACAGTGGACGCTGCCTTCCGGCGCAGTGGTGACGGAAGTGTCCACCAGGACCTCGCAGGCAGACGCAAGCAGCTCCTCTGTTGCCCTGAAAAACTACCTGATGGGCAAGGGACTGGTTATCAGCACCGATCAGGAAACCAAGACCCAACGCACCCTCAACGAGTGGACTCAGTGAGTTGACAGCGTAAAAAAAGGGCCGCTCCAACCGGGGCGGCCTTTCCATTCGATTGGAGGGTTACTTAAGGCTTTGGCCAAGTTGTACGAACCAAATCTTGCTGGGTGCGTTCGTCTTGTTGTCGCCGATGCCGAAGTCGTTGTCGTTGGTGAGGGCAATGGTGGCTGGGGTCAGGATGGCCAGACCCTCTAACTTGTCGTCGGTGATGCCCGCGTCGGTGGACTTGAACACCAATTTGCGGGTAGTCGTCTTGATCGCCAGGGCATTCAGGTCGGTTGCGGTGTTCTCGAAAGTCAGTTTGCTTTCTTCAGCGTGGGTCAGAACGTTGGTCGCAGTGCTGAAATCGTCCACAAACAGTTGCACCAGCCCCCCAGCACGTTCCAGGGTCAGGAGTCTGTCTCCAGCAATCCAGGCGGTGTCACTGATTTTCAGATCGGCCTGCTTGCCCCCCGCCGGGTAATCGGTAATGGCGCTGCCCAGCGTCAGGTACTCGCCCGTGACTTTGGCGTTCAACGGGTCGGTTACGTCAAGTTTCAGGGTGCGCAGGACACGGCTGTTCTTGTAAGCGTCGGCTTTCGGGTCGCCCATGGGGCTTTGCAGGCTGACCCAGGCGGTCTTGCCGTCGCTGCTGAGGCTGACACTCTCGAAGCCACGGTTCATCCGGCGGTTGGTGTACACGTCGGGCAGGATGTTCTTGACCGGGTAAGCCGCACCTGTCAGGGGCTTGCTGGTGGGGGTGTAGCGCACGAGCACCCGACCCGCAGCGCTCAAAATGGCGATAGAGGGGGAGGTTTCATCCACAGTGATCAGGCGGCCATCCGGGAAGCGGGCAATCGCCTCGGTGTCCATGCCGTTGACGTTGAAGGGCAGCGGCGTGGTGCTGGCCTGCGACTCGAAGGGCAGTTCCTCGCCCTTGAGGTTGGTCAGCCCGGTGATCCCGTTTCCCTGCGAATCGGTCATTTTGGTGTAACTGACGGGTTTGATGGTGCTGCCGTCCACCTTGAAGCGAATCATGGTGGGGCTAAACTCGGGCAGGGGGAAAATCTTACCGTCCGCTTTTCCGGTGGCGTCCAGATGGTCCTCGTTGGGGCCACGGTCAGTGATGCCCAGGAAGTCGCCGCCGGGCAGCAACAGAAGCCCACTGCCAATGGCGGGCAGTTCGGTGGTACGCAGGCCGTTTGTTTTCGCCTTGGTGACCTGTTCGGCGGTGTACCCGAAGGCGGTTATGCTCGTAGCGGGCAGGCTGGCTTGCGAGATGACCTTCGCCTTGCCGTCGGCGGTAGGCATAGTGGGGTAGATCGACTCTGGTTTGGGCGTGGTATTACAGGCCGCCAGGAGAAGGGCCGCACTCAGGCCCAGTAGGGGACGCAGGGATTTCAGCATGAGACCAAGGTTAGGGTCGTTATGTCAGCGGTTTGTATGTTGCCAATTTCAGGCTATGCTGGTGGGTTTGCAGTATAGCAAAAACCACCAGATTTCTCCGGTGGTCTTTATCGTCCTACATGTGGTGCACTCAACTGGATTCGAACCAGTGGCCTGCCCCTTAGGAGGGGGCCGCTCTATCCATCTGAGCTATGAGTGCGCGGCTCAGAGCGCCAGAAGTATAGCAGTCCCGGAGTCTGACCGCTTTCCCCAGGCCGATCCCGAAATCCTGAGATGCACCCAGGGCTTTCGCAAAGTCGGTTCAATTTTGAAGCCGGATCAAATTGCTTCTGATGCATCACTGGAAAAGCCCGTTTCTGTCGGTCGGTCATATTCAATTCTGAGTCATATATTATGCTTATAACATAAATTTTCCTATCTATTCTTCAGTTTTGCGACTTTGCGGTTGCCCTGGAGATGCACCCATCTCGCAGCGATGGTTACCGCTCTATCTTGGATTCTTCCAGACCATGCGCAATCTGCGCCGACGCGGTCAGCCTCTTCTTGGCCCACTCCTGTCTCTATTGCTCACCTCAGCTCCCCGGAATCCACTATGAGCCTTTGCAAAATGCTCTAGATAGAAACTTACGGTAGTTGGCTGGAACTATGCCCGACAGGAAACGCCTTGAGGTTGTGACAGCCAGGCTCGCAGCGTCCAAACGCGATCGGTCAGGCCAATCGCCATAGCCGGTGTACGCTGGAGGTACTGTTGACGTCCCTTAGGGACATCAAGCTTCCTCCGCAGACTACGTTGAGTTCGGCACCAGTTGTAGGTTCCCTGGACCAGATGGGCCAGACTCACCCGGTGGACTGTCAGCCTCGCGAATGCGATGCTTTTCCTCGCCAGGTGGGGATTCATCCGTCTCGCCGTCGCGTTCTGACGCTCGACGGCAGAGGTATTGGGTTTCCGGTAGCCCAGCCGCTGCAATTCTTCGTGCACCCGGGTCCGAGTCCCCGCCGCGATCTCAGTTCGGACGTTCACGACCCGCCTCCCGGCATACTCCTTGATGATCCGTACATGCGCCGAGGAGCGCGAGATTCGATAGGCTGTCTTCGGGAATCGCCCCCGCGTGCCCTGTCTCGCAGGCCGGTACGG